>DYRY01000013.1:21367-31916 GCA_020718465.1 Anaeromyxobacter dehalogenans
CAAATAATGATTGTGCTATTGGTCAAAGTTGTGAAGCAATTCGTTGCATAACATCTGATGGTCAACAAGGTTCTGTTTGTAGATAATTTTCAAACTATAACATTTCAAAAATAAAAATCAAAAAAAATAAAAATTAGAAAAAAAATTTGATAATTTTTTATTAAAAAATAAAAAAAAATTGGTTATAAATTATATTTATGCTATAATTATTAGCTTAAAAAGGCTATCCCAGTTCCTAACTTTTGGAGGTTTTATGATTTGTCCTAATTGTAATCATAAAGAGGAGTACGATTTTTATATATGTCCCAAATGTCAATACATTTTAGATGTTGATTCTGATGAAAGTGAAGATGAATTTGAAGATGAGCTTCAAAGTTTAATGAACTCTTCAAATGATGAACAAACACACAGAAATGATGATTTTACCTATCAACTTGATGTAAGTGAGCTTATTTTTGAAGAGGATCTTTCAATTAAAAGAAAAAATCCACTTTTAAAAGAGAGTGATTATATTGAAAGTAGTGTTGATGAGATAATAAAAGATGTTCAAATTGATGACTCTAATCCAATTTTTGAATCAAAAGGAATGTCAAATAGAGTTATAGGAAGAGATTCAGAGCTTTTTAAAATAAGACAAATCTATCAAGAGTCTAAAATAAATGCTCAAGTGTGTTCAATAATAGTTCTTGGTGATGCTGGTGTTGGAAAAACCCGATTTGTTTCTGAATTTTTTAATAAACTTAAAGATAGTGAATCTTTAAAAATAGAGATTCAAGCAAAATTAAACTCAAAAAATGAGGACTACTCAATTTTTAAATCAATTTTACAAAAAATGGGTAAAATATTAGAGAGTGATTTAAAGGATATACAGATTCAAAAGCTTAAAATATTCCTGAAAGATAATGCTCCTTTTCACCTATATCATGAACTAAAAGGGGTTTTCCATCGCCTTTTAAAGTTAAAAACAACAGAAGATATTGAAAAAATGGATATTATGTCTTTTGATAGAATTTTAAAAAGAAGTTTTCGACATCTTTTTAGTCAATATACTTCAAAAAAATCTTTAATTATTGCAATTAAGGATATTCATAACTCTGATATTCGTTCTATGGATATGATTGAGTATTTTTTATCTCTTCCAAATTTTAAAAATATCATATTTATTATGACATCAGAACCTCAAGAGAGAGTTCAAAGATTCTTAAAAGGGGAGGCTTATCGAAGATATTTTATTCAACTACAACCACTTGATTCAACAAATACTTTTATAATGGTTAAAGATATTTTAAAAGAGATTCCAAAAATAGACTCTCATACATTAGAGATGATTGCAAAAAATACAAAAGGACTCCCTTTTCATATAGAAGAGAGTATTAAATATTTTATGGATTCCAATGTTTTGCTTCAAAAAAAAGGAAAAGTTACTGAACTTGATGAGCAGGCATTAAGAAGAGTTAAAATTCCAACAACAATTGAGGAGAGAATTCAGGCAAAATTTGATAGAATGGATCCTTTTCAGTATCTTTTATTACAACTAGCCTCTATTGCAGGTAAAGTTTTTTCTAAAAACTATCTTCAGGTTTTAATAAATGTTGATTTAACAATTATTAAAAACCCAGAAAAAAAATCTTTATGGATGGTTTCAGATCTTGTTGAAAAAATAGATTTTACACTTGAAAATCTTATAACAAATGGAATTATTATTAAACAAACATCTGGTAATAGTAGAAAAGAGTCAGAATTTAAATTTAATCATGATAGTGAACAACAATATTTATACAACTCTATTTCAGAAAAAGAGAAAAAACTGTATCACAACTATCTTGCACAATATCTTGAATCAAAATCAGACAACTCTGTTGAGGTTTTTATTGAGTTAATATCACATCAATATAAAAATGCAGGTGAATTTTATAAATCAGCTAAATATTTTTTTATGGCTGGAGAGAGAGCTGAAGAGCGTTATGCAAATAGAAAAGCTATAGAGTATTATGAAGAGGCACTTAAAATTTTACCTCAAGAGAATGCTCTATTTAGAATTGAGATTCTTCATAATTTAGGTTCTCTTTATAATCTTATTGGTAAAATAGAGCCATCTATTCAATCTTTTAAACAGATGGCTCAACTTGCAATAATTATAATTCACTACAATAAAGTTGGAGCTGCATATAATAAAATTGGTAGAATTTGTAGAGATCAAGGAGAGTATGAAAAGTCTGAAAGATACCTTCAACAAGCATATGATTACTTTAATATGGGTAGAGACAGAAAAGGAATTGCCTCAACCCAAGATGATATGGGACGTCTATATTGGCAAAAGGGACAATTTGATAAAGCTCTTCAACGTTATATGACATCCTTAGAGATAAGAAAAAAACTAAATGAAACAATCTCAATCGCTCTCTCTTTAAATAATATTGGGCTTTTATACTACTCACAGGGTTTTGTAAAAGAGGCAGAGGAGTATTTATTAGAAGCTTACAAACTTAGAAAAGAGAATAAGGATAGAAAAGGAGAGATGGCATCACTTAATAATATGGCAACACTTACATATAATAAGGGTGATGACTCCCAAGCAAAAGTATTGTGGATGAAATCATTAACAATTGCTGAAGAGATTGGTGATGTAAAATTTCAAGCTATATGTTTAAACAATTTAGGAGAACTATTTTTAGAGAATAATCAACTAAACAAAGCTGAAGATTACATTAAAAATGCACTAGAGATAGCTCTTGAAACCTCAAACAAACGAATTTTAGCCCATAATTACCTAAATTTAGGTGAACTCTTTTTTAAGCAGAGAGATATTCAAAAAGCTAAAATCTTTTTAAATCAGGCTTTAGATTTAGCAGATGAGATTGGAGATAGTCAAGTAAAGGGTAGAGTTTTATGTATTTTTGGTGATATTGAATCGGAAACTCTTTTTAATGCTGGAAAAGATGATAGTGATGGAGTTGAACCTGCAGAGAACTACTATTTACAAAGTTCTGATATTTTAAGAAAAGTATCTGAACCTCTTATGGCTCAAACAAATATCTCTTATGCTCAATATCTTTATGGAAAAGGAAAAAAAAGTAAAGCAAAAAAACTTCTTCTTCAAGCAGAGACTGTTTATGAAAACTATAATATGCAACTTAAACTATCAAATGTTAGAAGATTGAAAAAAGAACTAAATATTATTTAAATATCTTGCATAAATCAATTAAAAATTTTAGAATAAAACCAATGAACTCTTAGGGGAATATTATGGTTGATGAGAGAAGAAGAGAGCGTGATTTAATTTTAGCACCAAATGAGTATGCATTTATTCTTGATGAAACAAAAGGTAATATTGTTAATTATGTTGGTCCACACAAAACAAGTTTGGCAAACACAGACCAACCAGTAGTTTTTGATTCAACATCAAAAAGATTTATTCGATGTGAACTTTTTGAGGCTATTAGACAGTTTGCAATTGCACCAGAAGGATGGTATCTTGTTGTAAAAAATCCAAGCCAAGATGGAAAAGATCCTAAAACAGGAACAGCTAACTCTCTACCAGATTTAGATGTTGGTAAAAAAGTTAATATTCCTGGTCCAATGGCATTTGTTCCTTGGCCAGGTCAAATGGTTAGAGTTCTTCAGGGGCATCATCTTCGCTCTAATCAATATCTTATTGTTAGAGTTTATGATGAAGAGGCAGCTAAAAAGAATTGGAAAAAGGCTGTTATAAAACTTCAAAACACTGAAGGTTCAGATGCATCAAAAAAAAATGAGGGTGAATTAGACTTAACAATGGGAAAACAGATTGTTATAAAAGGGACAGAGGTATCTTTTTACATACCATCAACAGGTGTTGAAGTTGTTATTGATGCAGATGGTGAATATGTTAGAAATGCTGCAACATTGGAGCGTTTAGAGTACTGTATTCTTTTAGATGAGAATGGGAATAAACGCTTTATTAAAGGACCAGCTGTTGTTTTTCCTGAACCAACAGAGGCTTTTGTTGAGAAAGATGGTGCAAGAAAATTCAAAGCAATTGAACTTAATGAGATTAGTGGATTATATGTTAAAGTTATTGCTCCTTATGAAGAGGATGGTAAATCATATAAAGTTGGTGATGAATTATTTATAACTGGAAAGGATCAAATGATCTACTTTCCAAGACCTGAACATGCAATAATTCGCTATGGAAAGGCAGAAGTTAATTATGCTGTTGCAATTCCTGCTGGAGAGGCAAGATATGTTTTAAATCGAATAACTGGTAAAATAGATTTAAATACAGGACCTGTTATGTTACTTCCTGATCCAAGAAAAGAGGTTATTGTTAGAAAAGTTTTAACTCAGAAACAGGTATCTCTTTGGTTTCCTGGAAATCAGGAGGCTCTTGAATATAATAGCAAGCTTATGCAACAGATTAAAAATGATAAAGGGGAGCCATATGTTGAAGTTGACTCTTTATTAATGGCTTCATCAGTTGCTGCTCCAATGAGTAAAACTATGAAAAAAGAGAAAGTTTTAGAGGATGGTTTTGTTGGTGATGATTTTAAACGTGATAAAGGGTATACACCACCAAGAACAATAACTCTTGATACAAAATACGAGGGGGCAGTTTCAATAAATGCATGGACAGGATATGCTTTTCTTGTTGTTAGTAAAACTGGAAATAGAAAAGTTGTTGTTGGTCCAAACTCATGTCTTCTTGAGTATGATGAGACATTAGAACCAATTGAGTTATCAACAGGAACTCCTAAAACAGATAAAAATCTTTTTAAAACAGTATACTTACGAGTTTTACACAATAAAGTATCTGATATTGTTGATGCAGATACCAAAGATTTTTGTGAAGTTGCAATAAGATTATCATATCGTGTAAATTTTGAGGGAGATTCAGAAAAATGGTTTAATGTTGAGAACTATGTTAAATTTTTAACAGACCACATGAGATCTCTTTTAAGAGCTGTTATTAAAAAGTATGGAGTTGAAGAGTTCTATCGCAATGGAGTTTCAATTATTAGAGATGCTATTCTTGGTGAGGCAAAAGAGGGTGGAAAACGTATTGGAAGAGTTTTTGAAGAGAATGGGATGAGAATTTATGATGTTGAGGTTTTAGATCTTCAAA
Source organism: Anaeromyxobacter dehalogenans (assembly GCA_020718465.1). GTDB lineage: Bacteria > UBP6 > JAFGXH01 > JAFGXH01 > JAFGXH01 > JAFGXH01. The sequence continues at coordinate 26,469 of DYRY01000013.1, forward strand.
TAAAAAATCATCTTCTTTCTAATTTATTAATTGAAACACAACAAAAAATGATACAACAAACTTTAGAATTAGACATGTCTAAAAAAATTCTTGAAGTTACAAAAGAGAGGGAGAAAATTCAGCAAGAGATTGAAACATCAAAAGCAGATACAAAAAAAGTTAAACTTGAGCTTGAAAAAAATGAGATTACTCAGCAAAGAGATGTTCTTTTATCAAAAATTGAGACTGAAATTTTTTCAGAGCAACAAAAACTTAACTTTGCACTTAAAAAACAGAGTGTATTAAATGATATATTTGAGGCTAAATTAGAGAGAGATAAAGAGCGTTCTGATTTTGAGCTATCAGTTAAAGAGAAAGAGATGCTCCAAAGGGTTCAGGAGCTTCAGGCTGATATTGAATCTATTGTTAAAAAAGCAGAGGCTGTATCTCCTCATTTAATTGCAGCTCTACAGCAATTCTCTGATGTTGCACTTGTTGAAAAAGTTGCAGAGTCTATGTCTCCTCTTGCAATATTGGGTGGAAAAAGTGTTGCAGAGGTGTTTGGACAACTTGTAAAGGGTACGATTTTAGAGAAAGTTTCACTTATAGAGTCTAAAACTCCAACAAAATAGCTTATTGTAAGATTTTAATATCAACTCACATTAATTTATTGCAAATTTTTATATAATTCAAAAAACTATTGATATTTTACTCTCTATTCTGTAAAGTATAGAATTAATCATGTGTTGAGGGGTACATGAAAAATTTAACAAAATTTTGTTTAGTTTTTTTAACAACAGTTCAAATTTTTGGAAGTGGTTATTGGCTTCCAATAATGGGACCAAGAAGTACTGCAAGAGGTGGAGCTTTTATAACAAAAGCAGATGATTTAACCGCAACAATTCAAAATCCAGCAGGACTATCAAGAATAAAAGATGGTCAAGCCTATCTATCAATTGGAGGAATTAATACTCGTGGTTCTATTCACTACTATAATAGACCATTTGAAAATGAGCAGGAATATGACCCAACAGACTACTCTTATGAGATTTTGAATCAACCAGACCCATTTTTTAATCCAACAATTGCAGTTTCAGAGAGATTTGGTTTGAAAAAATGGAATTTCTCATTTGCACTTCATGGACCATATGCACCAGATTATAAATATGATTCAAAATGTAGAGGTAGAAATCATCCAACTTGTCCAAACAGATACTCACTTTATGATTCAGATATTGTTATGGCGAATGCTCAACTTACTGCTTCATACAATATTCTTCCTAATTTAGCTGTTGGTGTTGGATTAAAAAATAGTTATGTTAACTTTAGATATAACTTAGATTTTATTGTTGCTGGTGGAGAGTTGGGTTCAATAATGAATGATTATGTTAGAGAGGGAGGTGGAGATGCAAATATTGAGTTTGATGTTTCAGATCCAATAAATTTTAATTTTAATATTGGTGTTATTTATGATTTAACTCCAAAAATAGGATTCTCTTTTGCATATCAATCTCCAATTGATGTTGAGGCAGATGGAACTGCAGATGTTAATATATATGATCGTTCAGATATTTTAATAAATGCTAGAACAGAGATAATTGGAGATGATATATCAGTCTCTTTAAAACTACCACATACATTCAAAATTGGATTTTTATATCAAGAGCTTGGTTTTTTTAATGTTGAATTAGTTTTAGGTTATGAGATGTGGTCAAGGCATGATGAAATTGTTATCTCTCCAAAAATGTCAGCAAAAACAGGTTTAGGTGATGGAACATTAACAATGGATGATATGGTTCAACCAAAAGAGTGGAAAGATACATTCTCAATTCATTTAGGTGGTGATATAATATTTCTTAATGAGACATTTATTCTATCTTTAGGTACTTTTTTTGAGCAAGGAGCAATTCCAGATACATATTATGATGCCTCTATTATTGATTCAGATAAATATGGTGTTTCTGTTGGAATAGAGTATAAATGGAATTATCTTCAATTTACATCTGCATTTTCTTACATTAACTTTGTTCAAAGAGATGTTATTACATCTAAAGCTCATCCTGCTAACCCACTTGAAAACGATTTTCCTTCAGATTTTATTGTTGGAAATGGAAGATATAAAACAGATATGTTTATATTCTCTGTTGGTGTTGCTATAAATTTCTAATAAAATATAAAAAAATAGGCAATTTAAATATCTATTTTTTATAAAAGAAAAATAATATAGATTTTTTATAAAAGAAAAATAATAAATATTACAATTTATCTTTGAAATATTATTAATAGTTCACTTTGCATTTTAGGAGAGTTTTTATGAAAATAGTGTTATTTTTAATAACAATATCTGTTTTGGGTTTTCAAAAAAATGATAGTATAGATAAAATTATTGAAAGCATGAGTATTGAAGAGAGAGTTGGTCAGCTTTTTAATATAGCAATTAAAGGGAAAACACTTCTACCTGAATATGAACAATTTTTTAAAAAATACTCTATTGGTGGAGTAACACTTTTTGGCTATAATATGAAAAATTATAAACAGGTAAAGCTATTTATTGAAGAGATTCAAAAAAGTGTTAAAATACCAATGTTTATCAGTGTTGATCAAGAGGGTGGACGAATTACAAGATTTAAATTCGGGAATTTCTTACCACCATCACCATATCTTTTAGGAGTTTTAGATTCAGATGAGATTACTAAAACTGTTGCTGAGTATGTTGCAAGAGATTTACATGTAGTTGGTATTAACCTAAATTTAGCACCTGTTGCAGATATATTAAGTAATCAAAAAAATCATGCTATTTTTGATAGATCTTTTGGTAGTAATCCCTCTATTGTATCAAAACATGTCTCAATATTTATCAAGGAGATGCAAAATAATGGTGTAGTTGCAACAGCTAAACATTTTCCTGGCCAAGGTGATTTTTCACAAGACACACATGAAACACTTCCAATTTCAAAAACAACAGAGAAAACAATGTTAAAACGAGAGTGGTTACCATTTAAAAGTGCAATAAAAGAGGATGTTGGTGTTATAATGACATCACATGCAATATTTGGAGCACTTGACCCCAAATATCCCTCAACTCTTTCAGAAAAAATTTTAAAAGAACTATTAAGAGAGAAACTAAAATTTAATAATTTAATATTTACTGATGGTCTTGAGATGAAGGCTATTTTAGACACTTTTGGCCTTGAAAAAGCAACAATATTGGCTTTTAATAGTGGTGTTGATATTGTTACTATAAATTGGGATTTGGAGAATATACAAAAAGCAATTGATGCAACCCTCAAAGCAATTGAATCTGGAGAGATAAAAATTGAGGATATTAATAAGAAAGTAAAAAGAGTTTTAACTATAAAACAAAAATATCTCCTTTTAAATAAAAAATCTCAAATAGTAACTAAAAAAGAGGGGGACTCTATCAGAAGAAAAATATATACAGATGCTATAATGTTTAGAAATTTAACTGAAAATGATATTAAAAGTTGTGATATTATAACAAATATATCCTCTTTAAAAAAAAAATATAGTTATGAAAAAACTATATCTAAAGATACAAAGAATAGAGTATTAATTCTTCAAAGTTTAAAAGGGATAACAAAAGAGACAATATCAAATAACATTATATTTTTTCTTGCTCCAAAAATATTATTGGACTTATATCCTGAAGCAAAAGGGATTATTTTTCATAATAAAAATGAGATAATAGATGAGATTTTAGATGATTTTATTGAAAAAAACTGTAAAAAAGAGTAGTAACTCTATTTTAGTAGAGCCTTAAAAAATATAAAAACAGATATTTTCTACCTCTTTATATTAAACAATAGTTAAAAATTAAAAAATAAGATATAATATTTATTATTATTTTAGTTAAAAATTCGGCAAAGCCGAATAGGGGTGGGTAAAGTTAAGTAAAGAAAATAAAGAATTTCACTTTGATTACAACAGTAAAATCTTTTTTCACAAAAATAAAATCTTACCCATATTTTTACAATTTTGAAAAATACTATAATCAAATAAACTAAAGATTGACATATTTTGAAAACTAATATAAAATAATGATTTTAATTATGGTATTTTTATGATTATAAAAAATATAGAGTTTATTTCTGAAAATGGAGAGTTAAAAAGGGCTGATATAACTATAAAAAACAGTATTATCTCAAAAATAGAGTTTTTATCTGAAAATAGAAATACTCCATATATAGATTTTGACTCAAATAATGATTTAAATAGTGAAAATAGTAAATCTTTTGATTATAATAGTAGTTTAAATACTGAAAATTCTGATGTTTTTGATGGAAGCAATTTTTATTTATCAGCAGGATTAGTAAACACACATACACACCTTTCTATGAGTTTTTTAAAAGGAATTGCAGATCATCTTCCTCTATTGGAGTGGCTTCAGAAAGTTATATTCCCAGTTGAGGGAAAATATGTCTCTTCCGATTTTGTATATTTTGGTTCTGTAATGGGGGCAATAGAACAGATTAAAACAGGAGTAACATCTGTTGTTGATATGTACTATATGGCTGAAAATTACTCTGAAGGATTAAAAAAAATAGGCCTTCGCTCTTTTCCTGGTGTTGGTCATAGAGATGGAGCTATTGAATTTATAGAAAAATATAAAAATGACCCATTAATTCACCCAACTCTTTTTGCACATGCAATATATACAACTCCAGTTTCATCAATAGAGTGGGTTGCTCAACAATCAAAAAAATATAATATTCCATATCAATTTCACCTTCTTGAGGGGGAATCTGAAGGAGTAATTTTTAAAAATGAAAAGGGAGTTGAGCTTGTTCCATTTTTAGAGTCAATTGGATTTTTAAGTGAAAGATTAATAGCCGCTCATGGTGTTTGGATTAATGATAGTGATGCAGATATATTAGCAAAACATGGTGTTACAATTGCACATAATCCACATAGTAATTTAAAATTAAACTCAGGTATAATGCCACTAAAAAATCTACAAAATCATGGAGTAAATGTGACATTAGGTAGTGATGGTTCTGCCTCTAATAATCATATATCAATGCTATTAGAGATGGATTTAGCAGCAAAATTAAGCTACTATAAATCAGGAGAACCTATTCACCCAAAAGAGATATATTTTATGGCAACAAAAAATGCTCAAAAATCTCTAAAAAAACAGTTTGGAGTTATAAAAGAGGGAGTTTTGGCAGATCTGATTTTTATTAATAAAAATCACTACTCAATGATTCCAAATATAGATCCAATTTCTCACATTGTTTTTTCAAATCCAGAGGAGGCCATCCAACATGTTATGATTAATGGTGAATGGGTTATGAAAAATAGAAAATTAACAAAAATAGATGAGGAACTCTTTTATAAAGAGTTACAAAAATATATAAAAACTCTTCATCTTGAGGAGTTTTATGAAAAAACAAAATAGACCTCTTGCATAACCTAAAAGAAGAGAAAAAAAGAGTTTTTTTATATTTT
>DYRY01000107.1:0-4178 GCA_020718465.1 Anaeromyxobacter dehalogenans
AAAATAGATTTCATCTCCATTAATCTCTTTTTTCCTATTTTTTGAAGCATTATTTCAAAAATTTCAAAGTTTGGAATATATTTTTCTGCTCCTTTAAATGGAATCTCAACTAACTCTTTAATTTTCATTTTATGATTCCATTTGCTTTTCCCAATATAAAATAGTATTGGAAATATAAATGGCAGTTTCTCTTTTTTTTGATTTTTTTTGAGAATTAAATCATTTTCTGAATTATCTTTTGAGTTATTCAATTTTTTATCTCTTCTTTTCTTTATATTATCTATTTGAAGTAAAGAGTAGTAGTTTAAAAACCGAAATGGCATAGTTTCATCTGGTTGAGACTGAAATTCAATATGAATATATATTAAAATTTTCTCCTCTTTAAACTTTATACTCCAAAGAGAATCCTCTCGAAACTCCTGAAAATCCTCTGTTATAAAATCGGTTTTTTCCTCCTCCAATGTTGAAAAGTCTAAATTTTTAACCCACTCCTCTGCAACTAAAAATTTTAAAAGCTCCTCAATAAAAAAACTACTATTAAAGAGAGTTTTCAATGTTTTATCATATTTATCTTTTAGTTTTACCATTAAAACAGCTCCAACAACACTATATTATAATTTGGTTATAGTTTTTTTTCAATAGATTCTATTTAATCTTTTTGTTTTTCTTTTTTTATATTTTTTTAGGAACAAAAAAATAGTAAAACTGTTATTACCTTCAGAATAAATTTATTTATTTTAACTTTTATGGAGATAAAACAGTATTGGCAAAATAATATTGTTGCTGTAAATCTCTATCAAAATAGAGAAAATATAACAATTGGTGAGAATTTAAATGATGATTTTTTTATTCCAAATAGCTTTTTGCCAAATGAAAAATCTTTTACTATTACTAAAACAGTTGCAGAAACTGGTTCTGGTAACTCTAGAAATTCTGGAATTGGACCAAATGGATATCGCTCTATTTCAATGAATTATGAAAATAGAAAGAAAAAAAAAGAGATGTTGTTGTTGCAAGAAAAGGACCAGATAAAATTACAGGAAATTTAACAGAGGAGCAAATAAGGGGGGTTGTTAATAAAAATATCTCTCAAATTCGCTACTGTTATGAAAATGAACTCATGAGAAAACCAGAACTTTCAGGCTCTGTGACTGTGAAATGGAAAATAAACCCACAAGGAGAGGTTATTGATGTTTCAATTTAGGGAGGAGGTTTTGCCCTCATTATTTTTCCTTTTAACTTCCATTCAAACTAAAAAAAGTGATATTTTTTGATAATTGAAAAAAATATAAAAACAACAACTTCATTATTTTTGTTTATTTTAGAAAATTGACAAAATAGAATTAAATTGGTTATTCTAATGAGTCAAGTTTGATATAGATATATCAAATTATAATAAAAAAGATTAAAAGTCTTCTTTTTTTGTTTAAAAAATATAAAAAGATATAAAATATTATCTTTTTGTTTACTTTTGAATAGTTTTAAATTCTGAATAACTTTAATTTTATAGGTGTATAATTATGATTTTTCGATTAATATATATTTTTTTATTAATTTCAATGACTATTCTAGGCTCATCCATAGATGATTATAGTAAAATTTCAAAAAAATATCATGAATTTATGAAAAAAAAAGAGAGTATTAATAGTGAGTGGGATGAGATTATAACAGTTTTTAAAAATCACATAAAAAAATTTCCAAAAGACTCAACAACAGTTAGAGCAAACTATACAATTGCTAACTTATATTATAAACTATATCAAAAAAACTCTCAACAAAGTGATTTAAATAGTGCAATAGAGTATTTTGAGACTGTTTGTACAAAATTTACTGACTCAACTCTTGCTGATGATGGTTGTTATGTTCTTTATAATATCTATTTTGAATTTAGAAAAGATTTTGAAAAAGCAAAACAATACTCTTTAAAAATTCTAAATGAGTTTCCAAAAAGTGATTCATATCCTAAAACCCTTGAGTTTATAACAAAAAACTACCCTCAACTTTTAAAAAAAGATGATTCTAAAAATTCAAAAACTGATTTAGTAAATTCAGATAAAGAGATTGTAAAAAGCAATAGTAAAAAACTTATAAAAAAAATAGAGCATCAATTTGTTGATGTTTTTGTTTATAGTGATGAAATTAAGGCTGTTTTTAAATCAAAAAATAATGAATTTGCACAAATTGGAAGTGTTATTGAGAATGAAAAAATAAAAAAAGTTTTTATAGATTTAAAAGAGGAATCTAATCCATCCCGAAAGAGTATTAAAATAGAGAGTAATATTATTGAACAAATTAGATTTGGAATATACAAAAAAGGGGTAGAGAGAGTTGTTTTTGATTTTAAAGATTATGGAGTCTATCAAGTTCTTAACAGAGGAAAAGAGTTCTCTATACTTCTAAAACACTCTGATGAATCTATACAAAAAGTGATTAAACTTGCAAAAGAGATTGAATCTAAAATTGAGATTATTGATGAGACTCAAATAAAATCTAAAACTGAAAATAAAACAACCCCCACCCCCAACCCCTCTCCACTACTTGGAGAGGGGAGTTTAGATTCTTCTGAAAAAAATGAAATAGAAAAAAAAGATTCTAAAAATAATTCTAAAGATAATTCTAAAGATAATTCTAAAGATAGTAAGAAAAAAAAGGTTATTGTAATTGATTCAGGTCATGGAGGTGATGATCCAGGTGCAGTAGATAGTACAAAAAAAATTATGGAAAAAGATATCACACTTGCTGTTGCTCTTAAAATACAAACAAAATTACTTAAGAAAAAAGAGTATGATGTATATCTTACAAGAGAAAAAGATGTTACTCTAACCCTTGATGAAAGAACTCAATTTGCAAATAAAAAAAATGCAGATGCCTTTATATCAATTCATGTTAATGCTATTGCAAATAAAAAATTTTATGGAATTGAGACTTTTTACCTTAATATTGCAGCTGATAACTACTCAAAAAGGCTTGAATCTGTTGAAAATGCAGAACAACAGCAGAAAATAACTGATTTACAATTTATTCTTGCTGATTTGATAAAAAAAGCCAATACAAAAGATTCAATGGATTTAGCAGAACATATTCAGTCCTCTTTGGTTTTTAATTTGAGAAGAAAATTTAAAAATATTAAAAATCTGGGTGTTAAAAATGCAATGTTTTATGTTTTACTTGATACAAAAATGCCATCAATTTTAGTTGAAATTGGCTTTATCTCAAATGAAAAAGAGAAAAAACAGATGCTTGATGATAAATATCAAGATGAAATTGCAGAATCAATTATTAAAGGTATTGATTACTACTTTTCAAAAAAATAAAAACAAAAAAAATAAAAATAAACAATAAATTATTGACAAAAATAATCTAAAAATTTATACTGTAATTAGGTTTTTCATTAAAAAACTTATAATTTTGCAGGTTTAATTCAGAATATTTTATGGAGGTAGTAATGAACAGTTTAGATTTTGAAAAAATAACCTCTTACACAGAGGCATCTATGAAAGAGAGAGCTGAATATTTTGGAGAGGCTGAAAAGAATCAAATGAAAGCTTTAAGAGAGGCAGCCAATATCTGCATTGCAGAAAAATCAAAAGAGGGCAATTTAATTTCAGAAATATCAGTTACAAAAACAGATATATCTGAATTATTAAAAAGAATCTATATTGTATCTGCTAAATTACTTAAAGATTTAGAGTTGGATGGAAATTATTCAAGTAAATCTACTTTTTTTAAAGGTTCAGAGCCATCACACTTAAAAAGATCTTCAAACAAAGCTTTTGAATTTATCAATAATTGTTATGATGACATTAAAGCATTAGAGGAAAACAGTGTTATATTTTCCTATAAAGAATCTATCAATTCATTAAAAATCGAGGTTGATAAAATCTCAATTGATAAAAAAGATAATTTATATTCAAAAAAATCATTTACTTCAGCTAAAAACTCCTCATATAAAAAATGGTATGATGAGTTTTTATTACTTAAAGCTATGATTAGAGTGGTTGTTTTAAAACATAAATTGAATATTAAAGATTTTATCAATGAGTTTAAAACTACAAAAAAAGCAAAAGATGAGAAAAAAAATAGTGTTCATGAGTCTGCTAAACTTTTATCAACAACTACAAGTAAATGATTTTCATAAAAACATTGATTTTTCTCTGTTACACAAGTTGTAATCAATA
>DYRY01000107.1:4278-4471 GCA_020718465.1 Anaeromyxobacter dehalogenans
AAATGATTTTCATAAAAACATTGATTTTTCTCTGTTACACAAGTTGTAATCAATAGTGACACTGATTTTTCTCTGTTACACAAGTTGTAATCAATAATAACACTGATTTTTCTCTGTTACACAAGTTGTAATCAATAGTAACACTGATTTTTCTCTGTTACACAAGTTGTAATCAATAGTAACACTGATTTTT
>DYRY01000107.1:4571-9109 GCA_020718465.1 Anaeromyxobacter dehalogenans
CTCTGTTACACAAGTTGTAATCAATAGAAACACTGATTTTTCTCTGTTACACAAGTCGAAATGAATAAAAACAGTTTTAAAAATTTAATTTATCAAAATTATAAATTCCGCTAAGTAATTACAAACAAATTAGATTAAAAATTTATAAAATATCTAACTCAAGAGTTGAAATAAGTTTTGATACATCTAAAAATCCATCATTTTTAAATGATTCTGTTATAATTTTTGATATATTAATATCATAATCACTTTTTTGTGGATTTAGATAGTTTAAAAGTATATTTTTTCTCTCCTCAATCGTTAAATTATATGTTTCATAATCGGGAAGAGCATTAGGTATCCAGATTTTTTCACAGCTGTTGTTATTAATAGATTCTAAAACTCCACCCACTAAAAAATTAACAATCAGACTACTATAAAAGCTTCCAATAGGAAAAATAATTAAATTTGCTAAAGCCATAACATCGTTTGCCCTTTTAGTAATAAACGTTTTTTCTGATAGCTCTATTTTTTTGATTGGAGATTTTAGTCGAGTAACCTCTTTTCCTGTTATTAAATGTTGCTTTTTGATACTTTCTCCACTCTCTAAATGAGTTATAATATCTGCAAAATCCTCCGATATTGGAATAACTTCACCACAAACATTAAGTATTCGATGATACTCTTTTAAAGTTTTATCCCAATCTCTTCCATTTTTTAGATAGCCACCTGTTATTATAAAATTCCCTAAACTACCATTTTGTAGTGGAAATTTTTCTGTGATTGAGTTTAAAAAAAACTCTAAATCTGATTTTATTTTATCACTATCTATTTTTTTTAAAAATTGATTAATCTCATTTAAAATCTCTGAATTTGAAGCAGTTTTTGAAAATCTGTAAGAAAATATGGAACTCATATCCAAATCTCTTGCTAAAGCACACATTCGATGCCTGATATCACCAACAGATATCATTTTAAAAAAATCTCTTATTGATGCAGAGCTTCCTCCAGAATCAAAAGATGTTATAATGTGATATGAGAAAATCTCTCTTTTTGCAAACTCAATTGATAACTCTTTTAATGCACTTCCACCACTAAAAAAAAGAGGAATTTTAATATTTTTCATAAAAATTTTACTAAAAGTCAATCCAACTTTATTATAACATTTAAAAATTTGTTTTCAATATAAATTGATAAAAAGTGAATAATAGATAAAAAAAATAAAACAAAATCAAAAATATCAAATATCAAATATGAAAATATGGAAAAAATCAAAAAAAATAGATAAAATTCTCTAAAAATATGGAAAAAATAAAAAAAATAGGTTAAAATCTAATATTTTATTGAGAGGAGATATGGCACAAGATCTTTATGCAGAATCGTTGAAAACTTTTATGATTCCTATTGCAGAATATATTGATGATTCTTCTATATCAGAGGTTATGATAAATGGTTTTCAAGATGTTTATGTTGAACGAAAAGGAAAAATAACAAAAGTTCAATCAAAATTTGATGAGCGTGGATTGATGACTCTTGCAGTTAATATTGCACAATATGTTGGTAGACAGTTAAATACAGAGAATCCTCGTCTTGATGCTCGTTTACCTGATGGTTCACGTATTCATATTGTTGTACCACCAATTGCTAAAAATGGAATTATTGTATCTATTCGTAAATTTTTTAAAGAGAAACTTGATGTTCCAAGATTGATTGAGTTTGGTTCTTTCACAAAAGAGGCCGCTAGATTTATTCAGGTTTGTGTTGAACTTCAAAAAAATATGATTATTTCAGGCGGAACAGGTTCTGGGAAAACAACTCTTTTAAATGTTTTATCAAACTATATTCCTGCAGATGAGCGTATTCTTACAATGGAGGATGCTCTTGAGCTTCAACTTGCAAATGAGCATGTTGTTCGATTTGAAACAAGACCCCCAGATAAACAGGGAAAAGGACGTGTGAGTATGGGAGATTTACTTCACTCCGCACTCCGTTTAAGACCCGATAGAATTATTCTTGGTGAGGTTCGTGGTGAAGAGTGTTTTGATCTTCTCCAAGCTATGAATACTGGTCATGGTGGTTCTATGGCAACAGTCCATGCAAATACTCCAATTGAGACTTTAAGCCGTCTTGAGTCACTTGTTCTTTTAGGTGGGATTGAGTTACCTCTTCGTGCAATTCGTTCTCAAGTCTCATCAGCAATCAATATTGTTATCTCTGCCTCAAGATACTCTGATGGTTCAAGAAGAGTTTCTCATATATCAGAGATTCTTCCACTAGATAAAGCAGGAGAGTATCAGGTTCAAGATATTTTTATCTATACTCAAACTCACAAAGATCCTGAGGGAAAAATTCATGGTTATTTCGCTCCAACAGGAGTTATTCCAACATTTTTTAGAAAAATTGTTGCTTCTGGTTTTAAGGATGTTAGGGAACAATTTTTTAATCCAGACACTTATGGTTTAACACCACCACCATATTATATGGGACAAAGTTCATTTCATAAAAAAATAGAGGATGAGAAAGATTCTAAAAAAACAGAGAATTTCATTGGGGTTAAAACACCTAAACCAGAAGAAGCAGAAACCCAACCACCACAAAAAATAGAAAAATCAGAAACTCCATTAGTTGAAGAAAAAAAAGTTGAAGAATTTAATATTGATGAATTTGAGAAAAAAATAGATAAAGTAGAGCAGTTAAACTCTATAAAATCTCCTCAACAGGCTGAAAAACCAAAACCAAAAGATGATTTAGATTTTGATTTTGATATGAAACCACCCAAAAAAGAGACTCCACCAACTCCAGTTAGAAAAGAGAGTAAACCAAAACTTGATGATGATTGGGCTGACTTCTAATATATTTTATTTAAAAAAAAAGTAAAGAGTTCTATGTTTTATTTAAAGAAAAGTAAAGAGTTCTTATAGTTCAATAATTCCTCGCTTATAACCCTCTGTTATAGCCTCTACTCTATTTGTAACATCCATTTTTTGATAGATATGCTCAAGATGAGTTCTAATCGTTGAACGAGATATTTTTAGCATTGTTGCAACTTCACTATTACTAAATCCTTTTGCTATCAATTGTAAAATCTCAATCTCTCTTGGAGTTAATTTTACAATTGTATCACCCTCAAAATCATCACTCTCTTCTGATATTGGTTCAGTAAAAAATTTAAGAAGTGCTTTCGCTAATGATGGTTGAATAAATGAGCCTCCCTCATGAACAGATTTAATTGCATAAAGCATTCTTTCTGCACTTGTTCCTTTTAAAATATATCCACTTGCTCCTGCTTTTATTGCATGAATAACTTTCTCCTCTTCATCAAAAATTGTAAAAATAAGAATCTCAATTTTAGGAAACTTTTGGTGTACCATTTTTGTTAATTCAATACCATTAATATCAGGCAATCCTAAATCCATTAAAATTACATCTGGTTTTAACTCCTCCACCTCTTTTAAAACTGGTTCTGCACTCAAAGATGTTCCAATAATCTCAAGCTCTTCAAATTTTCCTAACATTTTGGTTTGTGTTTTTAGTATGTTGATTTGGTCCTCAACAATATAGACTCTAATTTTATCATTCATTTTAAAAATCCCCTCTAACTTAAATTGATTTTACATAATTTTATAAATTGAAACAAGAAATTAGCTGTATTATTATAATTTTTTGTAAGTATTGAAAAAAAATATAAAGTAGTTATAATATTTAACAACTATTTTTATAGGTTTTTTGTTATTTTAAAACTTTTTAGGAGGTTTAAATGAGATATATATTGATTTTTTCTTTTTTGCCACTATTTTTATTTGCTAACTACTCTGGAGTTTATCATCTTGGAGAATCGGAAGATGAAAAGGATATTGTTTTGATTCAAGATGGAAAAATTACTTCTCTTCAAATAAGATGGGGAGAATTTAATAGTGATGGAACTGTTTGGAGTAAAAAATTTAAAACAATTAAAGATATAAAAATCAAAGGAGATAAACTAGAATCAAAAGATATTTCGGGTGTTTTTAAAAAAACAGGAGATAAAATTGAATTAGTAACAAAAAAGGGAGTTGCAACAAAAGTTACAGAGTTAAATGATTATTATTCAGGAGAGTATCCTGAAGGTTCATATAAATTACTAATGGATTATGAGCTCTTAAAAAAAACAGTAGAGGAGAGAGCAATAATTAAAAATGAGATTTTTGCAAGATATGGTTATATTTTTAAAGAGGGTGGAGAGATGGCAAATCACTTTGCTAAAACCGATTGGTATAAAGGAGAATATAAAAATGTTGACCAGTTCTTAACTCCTATAGAGAAAGAGAATATTAAACTCCTTTTAAAATTGGAAAATATATATTGGAAAGGGGAGAAAGAGATTAAGAGGGATTTGAATAAATAAAGTTATACAAGAAGTCGAATCAATTATAAAAAGCATAAAATCATTCTAATTTGAAATCATTACAGCAGTTGGGATTGAAATAAAATTAGCAGTTGGGATTGAAATAAAATTAGCAGTTGGGATTGAAATAAAATTAGCAGTTGGGATTGATTGAAATAAAATTAGCAGTTGGGAT
>DYRY01000108.1 GCA_020718465.1 Anaeromyxobacter dehalogenans
AAAGATGCGGATTTAAGATATTTATATATAGGGAAACAGAAAGAGGGAAGAGGAAAATTTAGATAAACCATTTTCAATGCATAATATAAAAATAGCAAATTACAACAATATTGTTACTGATTTTATATTTTTAAACTCTGAAATACCTATAAGTTCAAATTTAATTACTAAAATTCATGACCAACTTTCTCATTTTGGTCATATCTATGGTGTTAAAGATGATAAAATTTGTGAGCTTTAGTTTTATTTTTTCCGAAGTATTGTAATATTAGACAACATAATAACTTAAAAAAAATTTGATATATTTTTCTTTTAATAAAATAGAAAAATTTGTCATTCTAATAGATTTGAATTTAAGATTTATTTGATTTCAAGAAAAACAACTACAAAAAAAATTATAATACAGATTTTATAAAATTAAGGAACAGGAATTGTATCAAAAATTTTTGTAATAATCTCCTCTGTTGTAACATTATCAGCTTCCGCCTCATATGAGAGAATAATTCTATGCCTTAAAATATCAGGAGCAATTGCTTTTATATCCTCAGGCATAACATGTCCTCTTCTTTTAATAAATGCATGTAATCTTGCTGCTAAATGAAGATTTATTGTTGCACGAGGTGATGCTCCAAACTCAATGTAATCTTTGATATCTGATAAACCATATTTTTGAGGCTCTCTTGTAACAAAAACAAGGTCAACAATATAGTTTGCTAAACGCTCCTCTAGGTTTATCTCCTCTACAACATTTCTTGCTTTTATAAGTTGTTCAGGTGTTATTATTGATGAAACTTCAGGAGTTTTTTTGTATGCAAACCGTTTCATAATCTCTTTTTCCTCCTCCTTTTTTGGATAGCCAACTTTGATTTTAAACATAAAACGGTCAAGTTGTGCCTCTGGAAGTGGATAGGTTCCCTCTTGTTCTACTGGATTTTGTGTTGCCATAACAACAAATGGTTGTCCAAGTTTATATGATGTATCACCAATTGTTACCTGTTTTTCCTGCATTGCTTCAAGAAGAGCTGATTGAACTTTTGCTGGTGCACGGTTTATTTCATCAGCAAGAATAAGATTCGCAAATATTGGTCCTTTTTTAACTTGAAACTCCCCCTGATGCTGATTATAAATCAGTGTTCCAATTAAATCAGCAGGTAAAAGATCTGGAGTAAACTGAATTCTCTGAAACTTTAACTCTGCAAGTTGTGATAACGTACTAACTGTTAAAGTTTTTGCAAGACCAGGAACCCCTTCTAATAAAATATGACCACCACCAATTAGAGCCATTAATATCCTCTCTAGCATATATCTCTGCCCTACAATAACATTAGAGGCAGAGTTTAAAACTTGCTCAATAAAAGCAGACTCCTCTTTTACGTAATTATTAAATGCCTTTACATCTTCAAGCATAAAAACCTCATTCAAATCCACTTTATCAACAACATTCATATAAAATTATTTCAAAATTATAAAAAAATGATGTTAAAAAATAAATTACTTTTTAAATTTACTTGATTATAAAATTGATGTTAACAAAAAAAAATAAATTATTCTTTAAGTTTACTTGAATTTGAGCTTTGATTGTAATATAATGGGGGAGGTTAAGGGAGGTATTATGAGTATTAAAATCCTTTTGTTGGATGATGATGATGAGTTTCGTGAAACGCTCTCAATGTTTTTAACCTCTGAAGGGTTTTCTGTTATTGAAGCAAAAACTGGAGATGAAGCAATTGAGATAATTCAAAAGGGTGGAATTGAGTGTTCCATTATTGATGTTCTTCTTCCAAGAAAAAATGGATTTAAAGTTCTTGAAGAGATAAAAACATTACCAAATATGGGAAGTTTACCCATCATTATGATAAGTGGTTTTTATAAGGGTTATAAACATCGTCAAGATGCTGTTTTTTCAATGGGAGCATTGGAGTATATAGAAAAACCATTTGATTTTTCCAAAGATTTAAAACCACATCTAATTAAACTTTTTCAAAAAAGATATCCATCTGGTGTTTTAGGAAGCAAATCCACACAAGTGAATACCGACCCATTTGAGGATCCAATTAGTAGTGATTCAATTGATAAAAAAGGTTTTTTTTCACAAGAACCAACACAAACAATGAATATTCAACTTGAAGATCTCAATGATGATATTGCTTTAGATAAATTTCCTGCAACAGGAGTTTTAGATATTACAAAAGGAGAGGTTGAGAACTCTTTTCCAAAACTTCTAATTGAACTATATAATATAAAATTTACAGGTGAGCTTTTTGTTGAAAATATTGATGGTGAGATAAAGAAACTCATATATCTAAGCAATGGAATACCATCTTTTGTAAAATCAACACTTATTTCTGAATGTTTAGGTCATGTTCTTGTTTCTGAAAAAATTATTACAGCAAAAGATTTAGATAAATCTCTTGAACTAATGAAACAGACAAGAAAACCTCAAGGAAAAATATTAAGAGAAATGAACTGTATCTCTCTTGAAAATCTAAAATATGGTCTTTTAAGACAACTAGAGATAAAACTTCATGATATATTCTCTTGGAACAAAATCAAATATAGATACAAAGAGATTAAAGGTGATTTACCAATTCCTCCAACAATTCATGAGTTTGAGTACTCTTTCGCCTATTTAATTTATCAAGGGGTTATGAGAGGGTATGATATTGAGATGTTAAAACCAATGTTTAAAAAACATGCAACAAAAAAAATATATCACACACACACTGAAAAATTATCATTTAAAGAGGGAGAACTCTTTGATGATGAACTTGAATTTTTTGGAAAACTTCAACATGGTCAATCCCTTTTCGAAACAGTAAAAGAGCATACAGAGGAGAAAGAGTATATTTTAAAACAAATGCTAATATACTATTTTATTGGAATGATAGAGTTTCGTTAAAATTAAATTTTCCAAAAATTACTAATAGTTAGTTTGATTTCATAAAAACTATCTGTTGTTGTAAGACAACTACCACCAAGACCATTTATAATATTTTTTATAATATTAACTCCCATTCCTGTTGTTTGTAAATTTTTTCTGATTTTAAAACTATTTTTAAATACAAATATTAAACTATCCTCAAAAATATTAATTAATACATCAACAAATCGACTCTCTTTAGAGACTCCAACACTATATTTTATAATATTTAAAATAATCTCATCAAAAAGTATTGATAATATAGTTTTTGAGTAGTTACTATCTCCAATTAAAAAATTTTTAAGTGGTTCAATATCTAAATTTAATTTAAATAGATATCTATTACAAAAATCTACAATAGAGTTAAAACTTCTCTCTTTTATTAACTCTTTAACTCCTACTAAAATAGATATCTCTAAATCATCTGTTGGACAATATAGTTCAAAAATTTTCGGATAAAAACTGTTTTCTGAAATTATACTCTCTACCCCATTATAAAAAGATGAAATAATAATATTATAAATGGACTCACCAATATTAATATCATTTTTTATACTCTCTTTATCTATTTTAAAAGAGTAGTTAAGAGCATTTGATATTTTATCAATTTTTTTTATCTCAATAAGAGACTCCTCAATCTCAATTGGAGGATTTTTACCATCTTGTAAAAAATCATCTCTATAGTTCTCAAGTGGTGAAGATGCACTTCTTATTCTATTTTTTAAATTATGAGAAAAACTCTGTAGAATAATCTCTTTATCTCTGTTTTTAGCAGTTTCAATCTCTAGTAGTTGCTCTTGAATATTTGATATCTCATCATTAAGTTGAGTACTTATAATAAAATATACCATTGAAAGATTTAAAAGCTCCCCTTGATGCTCAATATTATCAATATTACCATAAAAAGTCTCTCTAATTTTTTGAAAAATCTCATGAATTAACTTTAGCTTATCTCTTGAGTAGTTAAGTTCACTATTTGAGAAAGATTTATCAATCTCCTCTGCTATATTTAGATATTTTTTCCAAATAGATTCTGATTTAGTAAAAAATATTTTAAAAACAGATACAATGGTAAAGGCTTTTATTCTTCCCCAAATATCATGATTAAAAACATCTTTAAATGGTGTATTTTTATTGATTTTATCAATATTAATTGATTTAAGTTTCTCAATTGTTATCTCAATTAATCTATCAATAGTACTAATTGGAATATTTTTTAAATTTTTTATTAAAAAAAGTTGATCTAAAAGTGTTATAAACTCAACAATTGCAGGATTTGAGGATTGAGCAAGAGATTTTTCAATAGTTTGTAGGGCATTTTCATAATCTCCCATATCTATTAAAATCTCACTTAATGAGTAGTAGGAGTAGCTATTTTCTGGATTTGTTGATATCCCTAAATTAAAGTAATTTATAGCCTCTTTAATTTCTCCAATTGCTTTATAGCAATTTCCCAAACTATTAAGTGCAAAAATATCACTTTTTTTTATAGAAAGAGCCTTTTTATGAAGTTCAATAGCTCTTTCAAACTCTTTTAAGGCATAATATGTGTATCCAATGGAGTTTAAATTAAAAGTGCTATTTTCAATCTCTTGTGCTTTTTTGAAAGCCTCTGCAGCCTCTTTAAACATTTTTAATGAACGATATGATGTTCCAAGAGATGAAAATGGATTAGGTAAACAGTTTTTTTCTCTAGTTGGATTTATTTGAAACCCTTTTTTTAGAGTTTCAATAGAGTTTTTATAGTCACCTGCAAATGTATAAATAATTCCTAAAGCATCAAATATATTCTCATTTTTTCCATCTGTTTCATTGATTTTTTTTATAAAAAAATCAATGGCTTTTTGATACTCTTTTGTTTTATGAAAAGAGAACACCGATTTTGAATAGATATATTTGTCAAATATATTTAACTCAATAGCATTAAAAAAACTTTTAATTGCCATATCATACTGTTCTATTTTATGATAGATAAATCCAATTCCATAGTGGATGTATGAAAGAGTTTTTTTTGAATATTTTTTTGTTTCACTGCTTTCTGAAATAGATTTAAAAAACTCAAATAATTCTAAAAAATCAGTTTTTTGTTTATAATAGTTTAAAAGCTTAAAGTAGTCATAAAAATCTTCAGATCCTTTTATAACTCTATTTTTTAACTCTAAAACAGCATCTTTATTCATAATTTTATCCTAAATATATAAACAAAATAGTATTGTAAAATAAGTAAAGCCTTATAAAGCTCTTTTTTATTATTTTATATTAATTTATTAGAATTTTACAAGATTTTTTGATTTTTTTAACTATAAATATTCTATTTGGGCAATGTTGTTAAATGATAAAGATAATTTGCAACTGAATTTACACACTCTTTTCCTGCATGTTCACCAATAATGAATATCTCATCACAAGGTTTTCCAATATACTTATATGCCTCTATATCTGTTAGTGCATTTCCATATGTATATGAGAACTCAATTCCCTTATCAATAAGTGATTGCAAATAGGCTTTTTTAAATCCTGCTGCATCAAAATTTCCATCAGGGGTTGCACCTTCATAAGTATGTAATAATCCAAAAGGAAATTTTTTTAACACAAGCCATTGATAACTTTTTTCACTTAACCAATATGGACGTGCGGTTAAATACAATATATTGTAACCTCTTTGATAGTAATATGTTGCAACTTCAGGAGCCCCTGGATACATTTCAGAATCATTTACATTACCATCCCATAACTCATTTAAGTAGTCCCAAGTAATTTCGCTATCTGCTGTTGTTAAAGTTCCATCCATATCAAATACAACCAATTTTAAAGGTTCTGTTGCTTTAAAAACTTTTATAAACATATTTGCTTCAGTTAAATCACCTTTAACAACTAATTTAATCAAATGATTACCAATAGAAAATTTTTTATCATTAGGTATATCATAATGAATCAATCCATCAATATCCGTTGAAAGGTCAATTAAATGTTTCCATTGGGGATTTTCATCTGTATAAGAGTAAACATAAATTGCAATTGCTTCATTTGATAAATCAACTCTAAAACCACCATATTCAAAATTTGCATCAATATATTGCTCCTCATTCTCATTAAAAAAAATATCATACCCATTATGATGAGCTGTATGAGTTGCATTATCTGTATTTTCAGGATTAATAAACCCCTCTGCTTCAGGATAAATAAAACTTTCAGTTTCAAATTGAATAGGTTTAAAAGGGATTCTACATTTTCCATTCACTAAAACATAACCTATTTCACATTCACAATGCTTTTGTGTTGCAGAATCAATAATACAAGTTGAATTACCCAATCCACAATCCACATTTACACATGGATTCAAACATATATCATTTTCTTGAATATAATTTTCAGAACAATTTAAAACACATTCAAAAGAGTAGGCTGATTTTCCTTCACAAATTGCTTCGTCTCCACAATTAATATTTTCACATGGATTCAAACATCGATTTTCACCATTTAAATATTTTCCACTTTTACATTCAGGAGGATTACATTTTGTTTTGTATGCTGATAAAGGAATACACTCTCCATCTCCACAATTTATATTCTCACAAGGATTAATACATATATTTTGACTATTTGTAAAAAATCCATCATTACAGAGAACAACTTCACAATTTTCTTTACATTCATTATTAAGGTTACTTTCAATGCTATTAGAGCATGAAAATAGCACTATTGAAATAAGTGATTGCATTAATATATATTTTTTTTTTTTATTCATAATAACTCCTATAGTTGATAATCTCTATTTTGCTGTATCTTCACCTATATTTTCTATTAAACAATCGGTTGGTTGTGCAAATGTTAATGGAAATAAAAAACCTTTAATTTTAAAAGAATCAGGTAAGGCATTCTCTTTTGAAACAGATGTGTAATCAACATCAAAATCATGCTCTCTAAATTCATCATTTTCAAATGAATCAGAATCCCAAGAGTTATATGCTACTTGATTTTTTAAAGCACATAACTGAAGATAAGCAAAAATATCATCAATATCTTCTGCATTTAAAGAATTTATATTGGAATCATAAAAAGAACCAAGAATGTTTTCAAATATTTTCTTTCTCTCCTCTTTAACCCAATTCTCATCAAGAATTGAAACATTCATCTCTCCTTCATAAATATAACCTCGATTATTTTTATTTGCAGAACCTATATTCATATATTTATCATCAACTATCAACATTTTTGAATGAACATAAAATTTTTTAAAATGTCCTTCCATCTCATTTTCATAACATGAAATATTTGTAAAAACTCCCACACAATTATGATTTGGATAGGTGTAGTCAAATGAGATAAGTTGATAAAAAGCAACTCTATTAGGAAATTCATCCATAAAAAAATGATAAGAAAAATGAGTCCAATAACAACCTAAATCGGTCCATTCATTTATAGGTTGAGTTATAACCATAAGTTTTAAATTTTCACTCTCTTCCATTCTTTTTGCAATTGCTTTATTAAGTATTGGCATCCTAAAATATTGATCTTCAATATAAATATAATATTTTGCCTGTTTTATTGCTAAAAGTTGGCTTTCAAGAATTGTATTTTCCTGAAAAGGTCTTGGCATTGTTAAATTTAATTGAGCTTTTACACCTGTTTCAAAAGGTTTTGAATATTCATTCATATATTGAGATTCTGTTGTATTTTCAGAGTATTTCACATTATTATAAATCAGATGATTCCATCTTGTTGTAAAAAGATCATCAATATCTTTAACAATTGGTCCTTCTACTTTAATCATATAATCTTTATATGGTTTTATTTTAGCAGGAGTTTTCATTCCATTTTTATCTCCTATTTTTACCAAAGCTCTCTCCTCTTTAGTTGAATCAAAAGGCATTCTTCGATGTTCAAAAACCCCATGCTCTTTTGTATCCCAATACTCAATATCAGTATTAATTCCTCCAACATAAGCGGTCGTTTTATCTATTGTAAAAAATTTCTGATGATAAGATGCAATATTTGTCTCTATGTTTAAAGGTAAATGTAAATCAATATAGTGTGAAAAAGTACAATTACCATTTACATCAACATCTCCACAAATAAAGGGTTTTATATACTCTTCATTTACAAATGTTTCTGAAAAAGTTAAATCATAATCTTGATACAATTTTGATAATCTTTGTGATAATGATGCAGAGTTAAAAAATATTGTGTAGTTTTCATTTGTGGGATTTACTTGAGCCATAAATTCAATATTATCACTTTGATTTTCTGCATAAATTTTTAACTCTTCAGAAGCTGTCATCCAATTTGTAAATAAACTATCTTGTCCCCATAATTGAGCAAGAATGAATTTTGTTTTTACAGTATCTTCCTGTTTTATTCTTTTTACAATTCTGTTATTTTCTCTTTGTTCTTCTGATAATATTTCAAAAGGATGAATAACTTCAGTATTAGAATCCCAAGCCCAAGATGTTAAATTAATTTCACTTTGAGCATTATCCATACTTTCTGCTATATCAATCCAAGCCTCTTCAGGAGATATGTATAATTTGATGTTATTTCCTTTATGAAAAGGGAGTCCAGTTGGAGCAAACCATTTATGAGCAACACCTAAATAAAAAATATGATGATAATTTTTCTTAACACTATTGGGTACTATTTTATGATAAACATAAGCATGGTTTATTATGGGGTAATTAGAAGAGTTATCAGGATTTATAATTGTTATGTTTGTAACACTATTTTCAGAATTTTCTCCATCATAATCAAATGAAAAAACTAAAGGAAAGTAATCATTTGAGGTTACCTCTATTTCATAATGACCTGCTTCAAATAGCTCTCTTTTAAAAGATATTTTATTAATATTTTCAAAATCAATACTCTTTTTTTTGAAAGAGATTGTTTTAATATCCTTAAACTCAAGCAATCTTCCCCATTGATCACTTAATATAATATTTAAATATGAGCCTTCAAAAATATTGCATAAATCCCCACTATATCCTGAATTACAAACACATTTTACTTGACCAGATAAATCACTACAATCTCCTTTATTTCCACAATTAATTTCAGAATATTCGCAATTTGGTAAACACTCTCCATTATTATCATTATCTTGAAA
>DYRY01000109.1 GCA_020718465.1 Anaeromyxobacter dehalogenans
TTTTAGTAAAAGTGCTCTTTACATGATTTACATGAGACTACTTTTCAGTAAAAGTGCTCTTTACATGATTTACATGAGACTACTTTTTAGTAAAAGTGCTCTTTACATGATTTACATGAGACTACTTTTCAGTAAAAGTGCTCTTTACATGATTTACATGAGACTACTTTTCAGTAAAAGTTGTCATTGCATTATAATTATATAAAACTTTTATAATTAATTTTTATAATTAACAGAAAAAAAATCAGATTTCATATATCAGCTGGTAATTGAGGCTCTCGAAATTACCAAATGAATAAAATTTTTTTATATTTTTCTTGAAGATATAAAATTATTACATGAACAGTGGGTTTTAACCCACTGAAAGTGATAGATATTTTATTATTTAAGTTGTGTGGATGCGAGTAATTAGAGATTTTAATCTTTTCAGCACACAAAAATATCAAATTACATCTCATTTTTTAAAATCTCAAAAGTGATTCCTGAACTTACTCCTTTATGCCAAAAAATTCGATATATTCCATTTCCAAAATCAACAAAATTACTAATAATATAGTCCAAATTTTTAAATCTCAATATATCACCTTGCTCAATAGTTATAGGAGATTCAAAATATATATAGCCATTTCTAACTGATTCAAGAACTGTTCCTATAGGGGTTGTGTTTCTTTCATAATTATAGATTTTTTCACTCTCATTTATATTTTTAGGAGAGTATAAATTAAGATTATCTATAAAAAATTCATCATTAACATAGCTTTTTAAAATTTGCTCAACATCATCTAAATTTTGAAAATTTTGAAAATCAAATACTCCATAAAACTCTTTATCTGTAAGTTTTTCTAAATTAATTGCGTATGGTTTTGAATAGTATATATATGTTCCATTTTCATCCTGTTCAATTGGAAAAAACTCTCCATCTCTTTTCTCCTCCTCAAGAAAAAATCTTTTATTTGTTATATTTTTTTCACTATTTTCTAAACTGTTTTTTATAAATGGATATAATAACTCCCTTTTACTATGAAAAATTCTAACTCTACCAAATAGTAAAATCTCTATTTTATATGGATATTTTTGAATTAAACTATTTAACTCTACAATAGAGAGCTCTTTTGATGCAGAAACTCTTGCGATTTCTGGTTGTGATATAAAAAAATCATAATAAAGTAAGTTGTTTCCTCCTGTTTTTGGATCCCAAACCAGTTTTAAAGAGCTATTTAACTCTTTTGCAATTTGAATTAAAGAGTAATCAGAGCATCTAATACCATAAAAACCATTAGATTCAAGCTTTTTTAATAAATCTTTTAAATTATCTAAATCACTATTAAAAACCATTTTCTCATAAACAAACCATAATTTTACATCAAAAGGAAAATTAAAAATTTTATCAACAAAAAACTCTTTAACTCCATATTTATAGGCAACTTCACCCATTTCAAAACTATTTATAAAAGCTGTAAAAATCATAAAATCTCCAGTTTCACTTAATTTCAAAATTAAAATATATCCAATATAGTGGAATTTTTCTAAATAGATATGACTCTAATTTATATAAAACCACACGATAAAATCCTTTTTCAAGTTCAATTAAGTCACTATTTTTTTTTGAGGAGCTATAAAGTAGACCATTTTTGTATATATCGATTTTCCATATTTTTTTGGTGGTAGATATCTTATACTCTAATTTTTGACTATTTATACTATAGTTAAACAGGGTTCCAGATGCTATTTTTTCATTAGCTGAAAAATAGTCTCCTTTTTTTATAGCATTAATAATAGAGTCCCCTTTATAGTAGATTGTGTAAAAATCTAATAAAAGTGGATGAGCAGAGCTATCGGTATTATTGTAAGAAGGAATTAGATAGCCATATGGAATTTTTAATTGAGACTCAATAATTTTTGTTAATCTAAGAGAATACTCATAGTTATAAAGCTCATTTGAGGCAATAATACCCGTAATTAAATGAATAAAAGAGATGTATGGAAAATAAAAAAAAGATTCAAAAACTATTTTTCCATTAAAAAGCTCTGCAAATTGATAGTATCCAATTGAGTTTCGTTGATAACTTGTTGAGTCTAATGTGTGTTTTGCAACTATAAATGGAGAGCTTCTTAAGTTTTCATTAAAAGATATATTTTCTTCTAATTTATTTGATTTTTCATTAAAAACAGTTTTATTTTTTAGAAAATTATCACTGTTTTTTTCAGAATCCCAGTTTTTTATGTTATATTTTAAAAAATCCTCTTTTGTTGAATTAGAATTATTCGAATAAAATCCACCATTTATCTCATAAATAGGGGTAAATTTATCTCCACTTGGTTTAAATCCAGATTGGTCGAAAATAACTCCATCCAAAAAATTAAGAAATTTTTCAGAGCTTTTTAAATCAGCCTCATTTGAAAAAGATATATTAAAAATTCCTCTCTTAAACTCTGTTTTAGATTTATCATCAATTTTTTCAAAATCGAAAAAAATAACAAAAATCACAAAAATCGCAAAAGAAATAAGAAGAGTTAAAAAAATAGTTTTAAAAATTTTTCCAATTCTATCAAGCTTATCCTCAATTGTATAGACTTTTTTCGAGTTGATATGGTTCTCAAGAAGCTCTGTTATTTTTTCAAAATCAATCTGTTTGTTATTTTCTGTCATATTTATATCTATAATTAAAAATATTAAGATAAAGCTTTTAGAGAAATAAAAACTGTTTTTATTTCTTTTTAAAATCAAAGAAAAAATCTTTTTTATGGATTATCCCAATATCTTTCAAATTCATCATCATAAATTTTTGTTATTTTTTCATTAGGTATAATAACAACATTCTCTCTATTATTGCTTTCTGCATTATCTGTAAAGTTGTATGAACCATTTATAAGATATTTTCCATCTATTGTGATAAATTTGTTGTGCATAATGGCTCTATAAGAGTCTACATTCTCACTCCAATTTGATGCATTAGTTCCCTGAATCTCAATACCATTACTCTCTAAAGCATCATATATCTCTGCTTCATACTCTTGCATTCCTTTATTTTCAATATAAACTCTTACATTTACACCACGTTTTTTAGCTATAATAAGTGAGTTTGATATTCTACTATTTGTAAAATCATAAATAGCAACATTGATTGTTTTTTGAGCTAAATTGATATAACTGCTAATAATATCATCAATTCCATTTTTTGGGGAGAATAGAACTGTAATGGAGTCTGTTTTAATCCACTCTGGGTCATTATTTGGCTCTTTTATCTCTTCACTACAACCAATTAGAAAAAAAACAACTAAAATGGTAATTAAATATTTAAAAAAAAATTTCATAAAAACTCCTAAAAGAACTGTTTTTATTTTTAAGTAAACCAAATACTCTTTTATCAATAATGACATCTTCATGTATAAAAACAAAGATTTTATTATAAAAATAACATAATAAAATTATGATTTCCTAATTAGACAAAATAGTATTTTTTTATTGTAAGAGACCACAGTAACCTATAAAATTATTTTCATCTTTATAACACTGAGTTCCATTCGGACACTCTTCAGATGTGTAACAAAACTTTTGACATTTTGAAGAAACATCTTCTTCAAATTTAAAACAGTATAAATTATCTTTACAAGAGCTAATTTTAGCTGAAAGAGAACAGATTTCACTGATCTCTTTATTCCCTGTTTGTTGACAAACATAATTTCCATATGGAGATAGTGTACAATGATTATTATCTAAACATTTATTATCTTGATGATTACACTCATCCTTAAAAATACAGCTTCCATCACCTTCACCATTAATAAGGAGACAAAGACAATCATCCACCTTACTAATATTACAAAATGATGATTGATTATCACTACATTTACAATATTCATTGTAACTACTTTCATCATTACAAATTCCAGGATTACAAGACTCAATACATATTCCAGATTTTGAGATTGTTCTTCCTTCTGCAATATATCCCCAAGCAAGACAAGAGTAGCTATTTGGACATGGTTGTTTTCCTTCAAAGTCACAAAATTTTGTACACTCTCCATCAATACACATTAAATCGTTATCACATTTTTGTAATTTATTGCATTTCTCTCCAATTAAAACGCTACCAACTTCATCACAAAATTGCATATTAGAGGATAACCATTTGCAATCATAACTTACATCACATCCTGAATCACTCTTGCAATTTCCATAATAACAAAGACCTATATTTTGGTATTTTGAATTATTAAAATTTAAAGGAAAACACTCACCATCATCTGGGCAATCCCCATATTTCAAGTCGCAATATGGTAAACAGAGAGCATCCTCACCAATTAATTCATCATAATTACTGAAAGGCATTTTAAATCCACAAAATAGTCCATTTTCACAATCAGATTGACCAATTTTACATGATTCATATATTTTTTTACTACCATTTGAAGGTAAAACACAAACACCATTAAAACACTCATAATTCTCTTCTATTTGAGGTTTTTTAGGGCATGAACCTTGTGGATTACTAATAGAACACTCATTATTAGAAAAACATACTCCATTATAACAATACTCTGTTGCATCATTGCAAAAAACATCCTCTTTTGTACATTTTAGATCTTTTACACAATCTTTTCCAACAACTATAAATCCATCTTCGCAATCACAATAGTAAGAGCTATGAAATGATTTACATATTTGATCTTCACCACATGGATTTTTATAACAAATATTTGCACATCTTTTATTTGATAAATCATAGTACATATTTTCAGGACAACATATTTTTAAATCCTGATTTGCACAATAGTAATCATTAGGACAGGCAAGATTTTCATCACAAGAGATATTTGATGTTGAGAGTTTATCATTACAAGATGTTAACATAAAAAAAGGAAACAGTAGTAAAATATATTTTAAGTATCTCATTTTTACTCCTAAAATGATATTCATTATAAAACAAATATAAAAAATAATCAATATTTATGCTATTTTATTATGATTGAGTATTTTTAAAAAATATAGCTATTACTCTTCAGAATCACCTAAAAGCTCTAAAAATATCCCCTGAACATCCTCACCAACCTCAACTCCAAATTTTGATTGGTAATACTCTTGAAAAAGAGTTTTAATATCTTTTAAAAGGTCAACTTTTTCATATTTAATTCCCTCAATAGTTGTTACAAGGGGTATAATTGAGACAATTCCTGAGTGAACTTTTTGTAATTCATCAATTTTCATTGAATCAAGATATTTATCTGTTGAGATTGTTATTTCAACAAAGCAGTTTTGATTATTTTTTAACCACTCAATAGCAGATTCAAATGATTCAGCAGAGTGTTGAACAAGTTTTTTTCCATAACTTAAATTTATTTTTTTTATTTCTGCCTTTTTTGATGGAAAAACCTCAACAAAAAATAGAGATTTTTGTTGTTCACTCTCTCGAAAACTATACTCTAAAATACTTCCACTATATGCAATTGGAATCTCCTTACTATTATGGTATAGAATTGGTTTATGCAGATGTCCTAAGGCAACAAATTGAATCTCATCAGGAATAATCTCTGGAGAGAGAGGAAAAAGTCCTCCAATATGAACAATAGGTTTCTCATCATCTGGTTCAGTAAATTTTTCACCCTCTGGAACCATAAAAAGATGTCCCATTAATATATTTACTCCCTCCTCATCACAATATTTTTTTGCAATAGAGCTCCATCTTTTCTCTAAAAGTTGAGCAGTTTTTAAATCTTCACTATTTGGTCCTAGAAAAACTTTTAATCGAGATTCATTAACATAAGGGGTTAATAAAACTCTTACACTCTCACCACAAGATGGTAGATATATCTCAACAAAACCATAATCTGATTTTGTAATCTCAATTCCAGATGGGTTTATAAATGGATGAATAACTCTTGTTGGGTCTCCAAGAAAAAAAATTGCACTATTTTTTGCAAGTTTCTCTGGAACATCAATTCCCTCAGCAGAATCATGATTTCCTGCAATTGCAAGAACACAACGCTTTCCATTTTCTGAAATTCTATACAAACTCTCATATAAAAGCTCCATTGATTCATTTGATGGGTGAAATGTATCATAAACATCCCCAGAAATAACAACTAAATCAATTTTTAACTCTTTAACTTTATCAATAATCTCATCAAGAACTACTCTTTGCTCCTCTATTCTTGAGAAAGAGGATAGTTTTTTACCTAAATGCCAATCTGATGTGTGTAAAATTCTCATATTTTCTCTCTTTTTAATTAAAAAAAATAAAAATTAAAACTCTGTTTTTATTTAAAAAAAATTAAAACTCTCTTTCTCTTTTATAAAGAAAAAATTATTTATACTTATATATTTATTCTAAAGAAAAAAGTGTTTATTTTTACTATAAAATAAACCAATCAAGTATAAAATAGATCAATTGAGCTAAAAATATTATAACTCCAAATAGTGCACTATATTTAACTTTTTTAGATATTATTTTATTATATGATTCATAAAATCTATTAAATATCTCCTCTCGTGATGATTTATCCTTTTTTATAAATGGATTTAACAAAAAATTGGAATTAATAACTTTAATTTTATCAGAGTCAAACTGATTAATTTGAAGTGTATCTGTAATATATATATGGGTTTTTTCACTCTCTATAAATGAAAAATAGTAAAAATCACTGTTTTTTCTATAAATATCACAAAAAACCCCCTCACTCTCAAAAAGATCATAAGATAACCTAAATATTTTAAATAGAGACTCCTCTCTTATACCTAAATATCTAAATTTGTTGTTTTGTAGATACTCTTTTAGTGTTTTACTTTTTATTTTTGAATGTTTCTGAGATGATTTTAATTTATTTTTTATTTTTTTTCTAAAAATCTGAAAAATTGTTGTAACTATAAATGTTTTAATAAATAAAATAAAAAGAATCTGAACAGATATAAATGATAATAGTCTCAAAATAGCCTCTCAAACAAATGCAACATTATGAATCTATCAAAAAATAGGGATAAAATGCAATCATTAAAATTATTCATTATAAAACATGTTTACTTTTTAATTTTTTATTATAAAATATGTTTGCTTTTTGATTTTTTATTAATATAAATAATTGAAATAAAAATTGTTTAACTCTATAATATTCTATTTTTGAGGATTTAAGTGATGTTTTTTAAGAGTATAAAAAGATTTTTAAATATTAACTTAACAATACTAAAAGGTTTTATTAATTTTTATATTCAATATCTTGAAAAAGATTATAAAACAGATAAAGAGTTATCTAAAAATGATATAAATGATTTGATAAGTGATATTATTCCTTCTCCCTTTGTTGATAAATTGAAAAAACTACAAGATGATGTAAATCCACTAAAAATTGCAAGATATGGAATTGAGATGAGTTTGAAAATGATATATAGAGATAGATTTTTTCATGCAGATCCTCATCCTGGTAATATTTTACTACTTGATAATGGTGAAAAAATTGGTATTTTAGATTGTGGAATGGTAGGAATTATTCAAGAGGATATAAAAAAAGTTGCTGATACAATGCTAAATGCTTGTGGTGGAGTGAATATAATATCTAAAAACTCTTATTCAGATTATTTAAATGATATAAAAGTTATTTTTCATAAATTTGTTGGTAAAAAACTTTCAGGAATATACAGAATTTTAAAAAAATATAAAATAAAAATTGCACCAAACTATACAATGATATTTGTTGCAATGATAACAATTGAGGGGGTTGCTAAAACTTTAGCACCTAACATTGATTTAATATCAGAGGCAAGAGTTTTTGCTTTTGATATGATGAGTTATTTAGAGTAAAATATTAAAACAGGAGAGTTAGTGAAAGAGAAAAAAAGGGTTATTGTAACAGAGATTCATCGTGGGGAAATTATATCTTATCTTGAAAATAGAAGGATAAAAATAAAAATACCAGGCTCTATTTTGTTTAAAGATAAAGTTGAAAGATCTCCTGTTGCTGTTGGAGATTTAATAAACATCTATTTTGATTCAAAGTCAAAATCATATATTTTTGAATCAAGAGAGGAGAGGCGAAATCAGATTTCAAGAAGAGACCCTTTTTTGACACACATATCACAAGTTATTGCATCTAATATAGATTTTCTTGGTATTGTAACATCACTAAAAAACCCAGATATTCAGTGGGAGCTTATTGATAGATATCTTATAACTGCAGAAAAATATGAGATTCCTCCAATTATCATATTCAATAAAAGTGATTTAGTTGATGAAGATTTTATAGAGTCTCTACCACTAAAATCTTATAGAGATATGAGTGTTCCTATATTTTTTACCTCTGCAATAAATAACATTGGATTTGATGATTTAAAAGAGCTAATAAAAAATAGCACAACACTTTTTTCAGGAACATCTGGAGTTGGAAAATCTACAATTGTAAATTTAATGGAGCCTGATTTACAGCAAAAAGTTGGAGAGATATCAGAGAAGGGAGCAAGGGGAACTCATACAACCCGTTCAACAAGACTTATACCATTAAAAATTGGTGGTTATATTATTGATTCACCTGGAATTTACGGTTTTGGATTGGATAGTATAACTGATATAGATATAAAAAAGCATTATGAGGAGTTTTATCCATTTTTAGATGGTTGTAAATATCCTAACTGTTCTCATACACATGAGAATCATTGTGGAGTAAAAGAGGCCTTTTCTCAAGGAAAAATAGAGGCAATAAGATTTGAAAACTATGTTAATATTTTAACAAATCCAACAAAATTCATTCATGAAGAGGAGTAAAAAACTGTAACTGTTTGAGATATTCAGTTTTTTTCTATTAAATTATGACTAATAAATTACACAAGATTGATATAACAAGATAAAAATAGTAATTTCTGCATTTATAATTGATATCTTCTAAAAACATCTTTTTATATTTCAAATTTTGTTTTACATTGGAGATGAAACATGGAATTTTAAAACAGATTTAATTGATTAGACCTCTTGCATAACCTAAAAGAAGAGAAAAAAAGAGTTTTTTTTATATT
>DYRY01000110.1 GCA_020718465.1 Anaeromyxobacter dehalogenans
GTTTATTTACTATTTTTGTCTTTTTCAAAATGTAAAAAAATATAGTATCTCTCTAAAAATAATTAAAAATATTATAGATTAAATAAATTATTTAAAAAAAAGATAAGATACTGTTATCACTTTTTTTTGCAGATTTATTTTTTTTATGCTATAGTACAATTTCAAAGTTTGGAGACTTTTGTATGGATACAACAAAAAAATATTTGGAGGTTTTAAAAAAAGTTATCCTTTTTAATAATTTAAGTGAAGAGGAGATTCACTCTTTATTAGGAATTGTTACACACAAATCTTTTCCCAAAAACTACTTTATAATTAAGCATAATGAAGGTGGGGATACTATGTTTATTATACTTAAAGGAGAGGTGAAAGTATCTATTTTTAATGATACAGGACGTGAAGTTATTCTTGATATGCTAAGAAAAGGGGATTTTTTTGGTGAGATGGCTTTGATTGATTATATGCCCAGAAGTGCAAGTGTTATTACAACAACAAATGTTGAAACTCTAATGCTTAAAAGGGATGATTTTCAATCTCATCTTGTGAAATTTCCAACTATTGCTCTTAATATTTTAAAAGTTATGGTTAAGAGATTAAGAAAAGCTGATGACATTATAAATAGTCTCTCTGTTTATGATGTTGTTGGTAGGATATCAAGATTTATTACAAAAGTTTATGTAGACTCTGGTGTTCCACTAATTGATAATGCAGAGGTGTTTTTTGATTTTACACACAAAGATATTGCCTCTCATATTGGTTCAACAAGAGAGTCCGTAACACGTGCATTAAGTAAAATGGTTGAGACAGGATTAATAAATATTACAAATAAAAAACTCTCTGTTAGTGATAGTGAACGTTTAATGACACTCTTTCAAAAGTAGTCTGATTGGCATTTTTGGAGATTTTTATGAAAAAAACTGTTGAAAAATTGGGAGATAAAGTCCTATTTTTCATAAAAGAGTGTGGAGCAATGAGTAGTTTTTTTATTCAGGCCACTATTTTAATATTTAAACCACCATATAGAGTCAACAACTACTTTGCAATGCTTAGTTTTGTTGGGGTTGGATCTCTTTTTATTATTGCTTTAACAGGCTCTTTTACTGGTGCTGTTTTAGCACTTCAAAGCGGATATGCTTTCTCTAAATTTAATGCTGAGAGTATGGTTGGTTCTACTGTTGCCCTCTCTTTAATGAGAGAGTTGGCTCCTGTTTTAACTGGATTAATGGTAACAGGACGTGCCGTTAGTGCAATGGCAACAGAGATTGGAACAATGAGAGTAACAGAACAGATTGATGCCCTACATACAATGGCTGTTGATCCAATTCACTATCTTGTTTCACCACGTATATTTGCTACAATATTTATGATGCCTATTTTAACAATGATTTTTAATGCCATTGGTATGGTTGGAGCCTATTTTGTATCAGTTTCACTTATGAATATAGATCCTGGTATTTTTATGGATAAAATAAAGTGGATGGTGGATCCAGTAGATTTAAATAGTGGATTGATAAAATCTATATTTTTTGGGGGGATAATATCACTTTATGGAACATATTATGGTTACAATACAACAGGTGGAGCAAAAGGGGTTGGTGAGGCAACAACAAAAGCGGTTGTTTTAAGTTCAATCTCTATATTTGTTGTGGACTATTTTTTAACAGCTTTAATGTTTGGGTAAAGTCTATAAACTATTTTAACTGTTTTTTTTAGTAAAATTAAGATTTTTTTAATAGCTTTAATATTTGAATGAGGTGTTATGATATATGTAGAAAAAAGCATAGTTAGTAATGATAATACAAAGGTGACATACTATATTGCTAATCCAGAGGCAAAAAAAACAGTTATTATTATTAATGGACTTGGAGGAAGTTTTAATATTTGGGAGAAACTTATTGATTTTTTTCCTAATTATCGATGGATATCTTGGGATTATAGGGGATTGTATAAATCTGAAGCACCAATTAATAGAACTGATGTAACACTTACAAATCATCTTCAAGATTTAGAGGTAATCTGGGAGGCAGAAACTCTTGATAAAGCAATATTTCTCTCTTGGAGTTTAGGTGGACAGGTTTTATTAAACACATATAAACATCATCCTCAATGGTTTGAGGCAATACTATTTTTTAGTGCTTCATATAAACAGTTTTTTAAAGAGATGATATATTTTATTCCTAAACTTTACAAATTTGAGAAAAACATATTCTCAACTATTGAAAAGTTTCATAAATATTACTCTTTTTTACTTAAAAAAGTTACAAAAATACCAAGTATCATATACTACATGAAAAAATTAAGATGGATTAATGACTCAATTGAGAATAACTATTTTAAAAAAATAGTTGATGAATATGCTAATCTTGATATGGGAATCTACTTTACAATTATAAAAGAGATGAATGATACCTCTTTTGAAGATTTATTGGATAGGATTGATATTCCTGTTTTTATATCTGCGGGAACAAGTGATTACTTTATTCCATTTAAACACTCTAAAAAAATGGCAGAAAAAATAAAAAATTCAACATTTTTAGAGGTATATCATGGTACTCACTATCACTTTATTGAGTTTCCAGAACTGATAAATTTAGATGTTAAAAAGTTTTTCAGAGATAATTTTTTAATTTAATTAATATTTTTTTCTTATTTTATTTTATTGGGTTTTATGATATATTTTTTATACTTTATACTATTTATCTTTGTATCACTTTTAGTTTCAATATTCTTGATACCAATTGTTGATAACTCTGTAAAATTCTCAAAAATATTGAAAAAAGATTTTAATCATCTTAAAAAAATCTATCCATTGATAGTTGAAGAGATTCCTAATGGTTTTTTCTACAAAATTGATTTAAAAAACAGGGTTTTTAAAACAGTATCAAAACTTTTTATTGGTGGAGAGTGTGATATCTATTTTGAATTTGAAGATGATAAAATAAAATCTATTCTAGTTATCTCAAAATATAATGGTGAAAAATGGCTTGAAAGGGTTAAATCCACCTATATAAATGGTAGAAAAGAGAGTTTTATTGTAGAAGAGAGTAAAATTTATGGTCCACAGATATATCATGTTTATCCTAAAAAGTTTAAAAGTAGATTTGTGAATGATAGTTTTAAATCAACAAATTTTGATTTTGGAATAACTCATCATAATAAATTTTTCTCCTATTTTTTTATATAAAAATTAAAAATTATTTGCTGTTTTTTGCTTTAAAATTAAAAATAAATTATGAGTTTTCTATATGAAAGATGAGATAGTTTTTGATAATCCAATAGATGGGATGAGAGTTGATAGATTTTTATCAGAAAATTGCTCAGAGATAAGTCGTTCAAACATTGCAAAACTTATAGATAATGGATTGGTAACTATTTTTGATAAAGTTATTAAAAAAAGTTACAAACTTAAAGCAAATGATATAATAAATTTAACTCTTCCTGAAATTCAGGAATCAGAGATAGCTCCAGAAAATATTCCACTGAATATAATATATGAAGATTCAGAGATTATTTTTTTAGATAAACCTCAGGGAGTTGTTGTTCATCCAGGAGCAGGAAACTACTCTGGAACATTAGTTAATGGATTACTTTATCACTGTAAAGATTTAAAAACAATTGGCTCTATTATACGCCCAGGAGTTGTTCATAGAATTGATAAAGATACCTCTGGAGTTTTAGTTTTTGCAAAATCAGAACACTCCTTAAACTATCTTGCAAAACAGTTTCAAGAACATACAAATAAAAGAGTTTATCATGCGGTAGTTTATGGAGTAACTCCAGATAAAGGAAGTTTTAAAACTTTTTTTAAACGCCATCCAACAAATAGATTAAAATATACATCAAAAACAGAATCAGGAAAAGAGGCAATAACCCACTTCAAAACATTAAGAAAATTTAGAAGATTCTCTTATGTTGAGCTAAGGTTAGAGACAGGACGAACTCATCAAATAAGAGTTCATCTCTCTGAAAATGGTTTTCCAATTATTGGTGACTCACTTTATGGTTTACCAGCAAAACATTTTCAGTTTTTAAATCAAAATATCTATAAAAAAATATTAGAGCTTAATGGTCAACTACTTCATGCCAAAACTTTAGGAGTTGAACACCCAATTACTAAAAAATGGATTGAATTTGATTCTGATTTGCCAATATATTTTACAGAACTACTAAAACTTATTGAGGAGTTTGACTTTTGAAAAATCTACTTTTAATTTTTTTATCTTTTTTACTCTATATGAATCTTTATGGAAAATCTTTTGAAGAGATAAATATAGAGTCCACTCCAACAGGTGCAACTGTTTATATTAATGGAAAAATAATGGGAAAAACCCCATTAAAAAAAAAGATTGATTCATCTGCAAAAGTAGTTATTTCTAAAAATGGTTTTAAATCAATCTCTCAAAAACTTTCACCTAAAAAAAGTAGTTATCATTTTACATTAGTTAGAAAAAAATGTTTACTGTTTATTCAATCAACTCCTAAAGGTGCAACAATAAAATTAAATGGTAAAAATGTTGGAAAAACTCCTAAAAAACTCTCTCTAGATGGTGGAAAAAATTATAACATTACTGTTTCTCATAAAGATAAAAAAATAGTTTTTAAAGAGACTATTACCCCTAAAGATAATTTAAATATTGTTGCAGAGTTGAGAGATAAAGAGGAATTAAAAAAAATAGAGTATGATAAAGTTTTTTCTGAAAACAGAAAAGATAATAAAATGGTTGTAGCTCACTCATTCAAAAGTGATAGTAAAAATAGTGAAACTGAGATTCCATTAGATACTATTTTAAAAAAATATCTTTCAGAGATAACAGAGTGTTTTTTTAAAGAGTTTAAAAATAAAACAGATATTCCAGCAGAGATAAATATATCATATCAAATATATCCAAATGGAAAAGTTCATAAAGTTACAATTGAGGATTCAAACTACAAAAATAAGGAGGATTCTCTAAACTTTTGCGTTATTTATGTTTTTCAAAAAATTCAATTCCCAAAATTAAATGGGGTTAAAAATGGAAAAATTCCTATCTCATTCTCTTTTGAATAACTCTTTTGTTTGTTCATATATTCTCTTTTCATTTATACACAGTTTAACATTTTTTCTGGTCTAAAGATAGGGGGACATTATACAAAAGATTAAAAATCATTAATTTTTAACAAAAAATTAAAATAAAATCAATAATAATTGCATTTATATTGAGAATTTGATATTATCCGCTTGTCTTTTGGTTGATATTAATTTTTGGAGGAATTAATGGCAAAAAAATTTGTTACCATCGATGGTAACTATGCTGCAGCTTATATTGCATACGCTTTTAGTGAAGTGGCTGCAATCTATCCTATTACCCCAAGTTCAAATATGGGTGAGTATGCTGATGATTGGGCTTCAAAAGGGAAACTCAATATGTTTGGTCAAATTCCAAGAATCGTTGAGATGCAATCTGAAGGTGGAGCTGCTGGAGCTGTTCATGGCTCATTAACAGCAGGAAGCCTTACAACAACTTTTACTGCATCACAAGGTCTTCTTCTTATGATTCCTAACATGTATAAAATCTCTGGTGAACTTTTACCAGCAGTATTTCATGTTTCTGCTCGTACATTAGCAACTCATGCACTCTCCATTTTTGGTGACCACTCTGATGTTATGGGTTGTCGTATGACTGGTTGGGCAATGACTGCAGCAGCTTCAATTCAAGAAACAATGGATATGGCAGCAGTTGCTCATCTATCAACTCTTGAAACAAAAGTTCCATTTTTATCTTTTTTTGATGGTTTTAGAACATCTCATGAGGTTCAAAAAGTTGAACTTATTGAGTATGAAACTCTTCGTGAACTTGTTAATGATGATGATATTCGTGATTTCAGAGATAAAGCTTTAAAACCAGAAAAACCATATATTAAAGTTGGTGCTCAAAATCCTGATGTTTGGTTTCAAGGTAGAGAAGCTGCAAATGCTTACTATACTGCAATCCCTGAAATCGTTCAAAAACATATGGATAGACTTGCTGAAAAAACAGGTCGTCACTATCGCCTTTTTGATTACTATGGTGCTCCAGATGCAGAAAAAATAATTATTATTATGGGTTCTGGTGCTCAAGCAGTTATGGATACTGTAGATTATTTAACAGCAAAAGGTGAAAAAGTGGGTGTTGTTAATATTCATCTATATCGCCCATTTTCTGTTAAACATTTTCTTGAGGCTTTACCAAAAACTGTTAAAAAAATTGCTGTTCTTGATAGAACAAAAGAGCCAGGCTCTATTGGTGAACCACTCTATCTTGATATTAAAGTATCTGTAGATCCATCTATTTTTGTTATTGGTGGTCGTTATGGTCTATCATCAAAAGAGTTTACGCCATCAATGGTTAAAGCTGTTTATGATCATTTAGAAAATGGTGGATTCCATGGTTTTACTGTTGGTATTAATGATGATTTAACAGGATTATCTTTAAAAGTTACAGAAGAGATTAATGCAGAACCAGAGGGAACTATATGTTGTAAATTTTGGGGTCTTGGAAGTGATGGAACTGTTGGTGCAAATAAAAACTCAATTAAAATTATTGGTGACCATACAGATATGTTTGCACAAGGTTACTTCTCATATGACTCTAAAAAATCGGGTGGTATCACAATAAGCCATCTTCGTTTTGGTAAAAAACCAATCCGTGCTCCATATCTTGTTTCAAATGCTAACTTTATTGCTTGTCATAATCCATCATATATTGGTCGTTATGATCTTCTTGATGGTATTTTAGATGGTGGTGTATTCCTTCTTAATAGTGAATTTAGTAATGAAGAGGTTTTTAATCACTTAACAAAAGAGCTTCAAGAGACAATTATTAATAAAAAATTGAAATTCTATAATATCAATGCTCTTCAAATTGCAAAATCAATTGGTCTTGGTGGTAGAATTAATACAGTTATGCAGGCTGCTTTCTTTAAAATTAGTGGTGTTATCCCTAATATTGAAGAGGCTATTACATACATGAAAAATGCAATTCAAAAAGATTTTGGTAAAAAAGGCCAACATATTGTTGATATGAATTGGAAAGCTATTGATGCTACATTTGATGCTCTTGTTGAGATTCCTGTTCCTTCTGAAATTACAACAAGCGTTAGTAATGCTGAAGTGCTAAAAGGTGAAAAAACTGATTGGGTTAAAGATGTTGTTGAACCAATCGTTCGTCTAAAAGGGGACCTGATTCCTGTTTCAAAACTTCCTGTTGATGGAAAAATGCCACTCTCTATAACAAAAATGGAGAAAAGAAGAATCTCTCCAGAAGTTATAAAATGGTACTCTGATAACTGTATTCAATGCGGTCAATGTGCTATATCTTGTCCTCATGCTGCAATTCGTTCAAAAAGAATCTCTCCAGAGCTTCTTGAAAATGCACCTGAAACATTCAAAACTATTGAGGTTAAAAAAACTGATTTACGTTTTAAAATTCAGGTTTATGTTGAAGATTGTACTGGTTGTGGAGTTTGTTATGAGGTTTGTCCTGCTAAAACAAAAGCTCTTGGATTCTCACCTCTTGAAACAGAGATTGCCATTGGAGAAATTGAAAATGCAGCTTTCTTTGATGCTCTTCCAGAAAATCTTGGTGGCTTAAAAGAGGATACAATTCAAGGAAGTCAAATGAAAACGCCTCTTTTTGAGTTTTCAGGAGCATGTGCAGGTTGTGGTGAAACACCTTATGTGAAACTTGTAACTCAACTTTTTGG
The DNA here is from genome assembly GCA_020718465.1 of Anaeromyxobacter dehalogenans. Taxonomy (GTDB): domain Bacteria; phylum UBP6; class JAFGXH01; order JAFGXH01; family JAFGXH01; genus JAFGXH01. The sequence continues at coordinate 7,720 of DYRY01000110.1, forward strand.
TGATAGAATGGTTGTTGCAAATGCAACAGGTTGCTCCTCTATTTATGGTGGAACATTTCCATCATCACCATACACAGTAAATTCAGAGGGATTTGGACCTGCTTGGGCAAACTCTCTATTTGAAGATAATGCCGAATTTGGTATGGGAATGCGTCTTGCTGTTACTCAAAATAGAGTTCAACTAAAAGAAAATGTTGAAAAAGCTCTTGCTTGTGAATCTCTTGATTCAACACTTCGTGAAGCTTTAAATGTGATGATGCCTCTTTTTGATTCTGTTACAGATGAAGCAAAGATAGCTGTTAAAACAGTAAAAGCAACTCTTCCAAATGCTATTGCAAATGCAGATGCTAAATTAAAACCAGTTTTACTAAAAATTAATGAGCTTAAAGATTACTTTGTTGATAAATCTGTTTGGATTTTTGGTGGTGATGGTTGGGCTTATGATATTGGTTTTGGTGGTTTAGATCATGTTATTGCATCTGGTGAGAATATTAATATTCTTGTTCTTGACACAGAGGTTTACTCAAATACAGGTGGTCAGGCATCTAAATCAACACCTATTGGTTCTGTTGCAAAATTTGCTTCTGCTGGAAAAGAGAGATCTAAAAAGAATTTAGGTCTTATTGCAATGAGCTATGGTTATGTTTATGTTGCTCATGTAAGTATGGGAGCAAATAAAAACCAAGTTGTTAAAGCTTTCAAAGAGGCTGAAGCTTATAATGGTCCATCTATTATTATTGCTTATGCACCTTGTATTGCTCATGGATTTAACCTTCGTTATACTCCAACTCATCAAAAAATTGCAACAGAAACAGGTTATTGGCCAATCTATCGTTATAATCCAGCTCTTGCTGCAGAGGGTAAAAATCCTCTTCAATTAGACTCAAAAACAATTAAAGGCTCTGTTCGTGATTTCATTTTATCTGAAACACGTTACAAATCTTTACAAAATTCTTTTCCTGCAATTGCAGATGAGCGTTTTGAGGCAGCTGAAAAAGATATTCAAAAAAGATTCCAACATCTTCTCAATCTTGCAAACATGAGTTATGAGAATGATAAAAAAGATGAGTAATTTTTTTAATAATTAAGTAAAAAGGGGCTGAAAAGCCCCTTTTTTTATGAAAAAAAAAGTTTAAACACCTATTTACGCAATAAAAGATATATCTATAATTCGATTTTTAAAATGCTATTAGTTAAGAAAAAATAAACTTCTACTATTTTGAAATAAAACTGTATAATTTT
>DYRY01000014.1 GCA_020718465.1 Anaeromyxobacter dehalogenans
GTGATGTTAGATATCATGATGCACAGTATGCAATACAAGAGGGAATTAATGTTTTAGATATGGGACATTTTTACTCTGAATTAGGTGCCTTAGTTTTATTACAAGAGCTTATTATGACACGTTTTGGAAATATTAAAATTAATCTGTATAGTAAAGAATCAAATCCATTCATTTCATGGAGGTAGAACCTTGAGAAAAGATATTGAGTTACTAATCGAGCTAGACCGTTTGGAAGATAAAATAATCCGTTTAAAGGAGATATTTAAAGATATTCCTGAAAAAAAAGATGTTCTCCAACAAAAAGTTCAAGAGGCAGAGGAGGATTTAGAGGTTGAGTTAGAGAATTATGAGGAACAAAAATCAGAGATATCATATCTACAAGATGAGCTAAATGAGATAAATGAAGAGATTGCAACTGTTCAAAAACAGATATTACAAGATACATCAAAAGGAAAAAATGTAAAATCTCTTGAAGATAACCTATTTCAACTAAAACGTTCAAAAAATGTTAAAGAGGAGGAGATCTCTGCATCACACTCACTTCTTAAAGATACTGAGGATGTTGTAAATGAAGTAAGAGATGATTTTAATAGTATAAAAAAAGAGGCTGAACAGTTTTTCTCAGAAATTAAAGAGAGAGAGGGTGATTTTGATTCTCAAGTAAAAGAGATTGAGGAGTTTAAAGCTCATATTTTATCCAAGTTAGGTGAAATAGAGAATGGAAAAGAGCTAAAAACTCTTTATGGTCAAATCTCTGAAGCATTTCCAGGTGGTGTTGTTGCTAAAGTTGAGTATGATAGTTGTTCAAGATGTTTTATGCAGATAACACCTCAAGTTTTAAATGAGTTACAAAGAGAGAGTGGTGATGAGTACTCTGGTGGTAGAGTTATTCGTTGTGCATCTTGTAGTTGTATTCTTTATTATGATGCCAATAATCAATAAAAATATGTTTAATTTTTTATAAAAATAAAAGTTTTCTGTTTTTTTATTAATATATAGTAAGATTCTTGAAAGTTTTTTATTTTGTTGCTGAGTGGTTGCTTTATACTTGATATAAAGAGGAAAGTCCGGGCACTAGCAAAAAGGATGCTTTGTAATGCAAAGTCATGGTAATATGAAGGAAAGTGCCACAGAAATAAAACAACACTTCGGTGATAAGGTGAAACAGTAGGGTAAAAGCCTACTATCTATATGAAGACATATAGATTGGTAAACCCCATCCAGTGCAAGGAGTACCGCTTGAGCTTTTTGGTAACATTAAGCCTAGATGAATAACCACATAACACAAAACCCGGCTTATAGGCAACAAAAACGGGAGTTTTCTCCCGTTTTTTTTATAGAAAAATATTTTTTATATATTCATTAAAAAGCTCTTTGGATTCTATCATTGGTATATGACCAACAGATGGAAACTCTGTATATTCACCATTAGAGAATTTTGCAAGTCTTTCTAAATCATCTCTTTTTGCTAAAATATCAAATTCACCTCTACAAATAAATGTTTTAGGCATTTTATCACTAAAGTTAAGTTCTACTGTTGTTTCTCTCATTTCATAAAATAGTGTTGAAGCATATTTAGGATCACCTTGTGCTGGTGCTAAATAGTAGTCATCATCAAGAAAAGTGGTAATTTTTACAGTTGCTTTTTTGGCAAGAATTGATGTTTTGATTTTTAATGGCATTGGAAATTTTTGATACTGTTTAAAGGCAAATTCGGTTAATTTTTTCTGACTACCAAGAGTTTTTACCCATCCACTTAAACCATTATATGGCGAATCACATAAAACAACCTTATCCATTTTAAGAGAGTAATCTTTAATCATTTTAAGTGTAACTATTCCTCCCATTGAGTGAGCAATAATTGCATGAATATCATCTCCACAAACCTCTTTAATAAAATTAAATGTTGTCTCTGTAAGATAATTTAAATAATTTCCTGTTGGTTGAACTCTTGCAGAGTTACCAAAACCCATAAGGTCAATAAGAGTGATTTCATAATTTTTATCCATTAATGGAAGTAAATCTTTCCAAATACGATGATTATACATCCATCCATGTATCAGAATAATTTTTTTACCACTTCCATGCTTTAAATAATATATTCCTTTACTACTTTTCATTTTTATACCTAAAAAAATAATAAACCCTTTATTATAGCATTTTTAAATTTAAATTAGAATTAAAAAATAAATAGTTTCTTTTGTTTTTATTAATATCTTCTTATTTATTGTTTATATTTTTTATTATATTGAGTTGTGAAGTGGATTATGGAGCTGTATAGAATTCTGTTTGTGTTATACCATCTAATGTGAATGTTTTTCCACCAATAACAACAACAATCCCTGTATTAGTATGAATTGCTTTATGTCCAAATCGTGGTGTTATCATTGTTGCAGAAGTTGTTGGTTTACTTTTACCAACCTGATTCCATATTAATTCCATATCTCCAATAGGATTTCTATTCCCATCATGACCACCAATAATAGCAATATTGTTATTACTTAGTAGTGTTGCAGTAAAATCTCCCCTTGGATTTGATAGCCCTGATGATAGTTTTTGAATCACTCTTGTTGTTAAATTAATTTTCTCAACAGTGGTTGTTGGTTGTGAGTATGTTGAACCAGAAACCGATTTAAATCCACCAATAAAATAAACATCATCATTAACAAAAACTGTTTGAAGAGATGCTCTTCCTTCGGTTAATTCACCTATTTTCTCAACCTCTGGTGGATCTGCTGTAAAAACAAATAGATAAACATCTTTGCTAACTTCAGAACCATTATCTCCACCAGCAATAATAAGTTTATCATTACCAACAGATGCAACCCCCATATTCATTAATGGTTTAGGAAGATATCCCCATAAAGATAGACCATTTGTATATATATTAAACATCTCAATACTATTTTGAGCACCAATATTGTTTTTTCCACCAACAATAATTATTGCACCACTTTTAAGATATATTGCTTCATGAAAAGCTCTTTGAGATTGAAGGAGTTGAGGAATTTTTGTAAAAGTCTCACTATTAACATCAAAAACCTCTAAATCCATAAGGTAGTTATTAGAGTCTTTCATTCCTCCAGCAATTAAAACTTTTGGATTTGTTTTATCTTTTAAATTTGCATAAAAAACTGTTGCGGAGTGATTTCCCCTTGCAACTGGTTGAGTTGAAAAAGATAGTTGGCTAAAAAAATGAGTTGCAGAATCAAAAATATATACCTCACTACTTGCAACTCCATCACTTTTAAATCCACCCCAAATTAAAATATTACCATTTGGAAGCTCTGTTGTAGTGTGACCATAAAGCCCAATAGGGAGAACACTTTGGGAATTGTTTATATTTATAGAACTACTGAATGCATGTATTGGTGCAATAAGAGCATAGTGAGTCTGATTTTTACCATTACTTGTAATTGTTGATGTTATGCCTCTTGCAATAATATTCTCTTGAAGACCAGCCTCTTTTATCTCAAACATCACCTGAACATCCTGTTCACCAATATTTGGAATCTCTCCAACTCCTTTTCCATAATCAAACTCATTTGAGTCTAAAAGAAAATTCTCTTTTGTGAAATCACTAAGCCAAAATCGTGGTGAACCAACAGATATAATCATTTTTTCTGCTCTTGTAGGGGTATAACCAGCAGGAAAACGTGTTTTAATATTTAGTGACCCAACACTATCCTCACTACAAGATGTTAAAAAAGATAAAATAACTACTAAAAAGATATATTTTTTCATATTATAACTCCTACAAGAGATTACCAAGTTGCAGAGACAGTTGATTTAACCTCTCCATCTGAATCTGTTGCAATAAAATAGACTCCAACTCCAGCTCCAGTAAGCAAAATTCCAGAGATAGTCCAAAACCACCAAGTTTGATAGAATGAATCTGATTTTTCCTTTTTGTTGCTGTATCGATTTGATTTATCATCAAGAACAGACAAACCTTTTTTGTTTTCAAGGAGTTTATAATCTGCATTATCAAGTTTTATATCCTCTTTTTTTTCTACTTTTTTTTCTATTTTTTTCTCTACTTTTTTTTCAGTTTCTACTTTTTTAGGTTCAACTTTATCTGTTTTAATTGGATCTTTTTTGATGGCAACAGTTTCTGTGTTTTGTTGAGCATTAAAATTAATATTTTTAAAAGCGGGATATGGAGTCTCTTTTGGAGAGGATGAACTCTCTTGATTTATAGATATGATTTTAAGTTTACCAAAATTATCAACTCCAGCAACTGTCTCATTTCCAATTCGTAATCCTTCAACATCACCAGTTAAAAGATCACTATCAAATTCTGCTTTTGAGAGAAATGCAATCTGATTTTTATCCCTATGATATAAAAATATTGTTGCATTATAGAGATCCCCTTTTTTATCTGTAAAACCAAAAACAATAAACTCCTTATTCTCTTTTTTTGCAAAACTATTGAGAGTTGATAGAAGTTGATCGTTAATCTCTTTTTTTGATATTAGTTGATATGCAACCTGAAAAATCTCCTCTGAAGAGAGGGAATCAAAATTAACAGCATCTTTATTTTTGTTAAAAGTAGTTGTTTTTCCCTCTTTTTTTAGATTTATAATCTCTTTATGAACAGTTTTTCCATCCTGAATAAGAATAAGAAAGTGTTTACCCAATGAGATATCTGTAACTTTTACTGGAGATTTTCCAAAAGCTACTCCATCAATAAAAACCTCAACAGAATCACCCGTTACTTCAATAAAGGAGTTCTCTCTTTTTTCAAAACGACTTCTCTCTCTTGTATATCTTGTTATAAATTGTGGGGAGAATTTTTTAGTGTCAAAAGTTAAATTTCGTCCAATAACCATTGCCTGAGTCATTGACTCTTTTGATTCATCATCAAAACCATCAATATTCATTAAAAAAGAGTGAAGAAGATATGCTTCAAAAAGTGGCTGAAAACTCTCTAAATTATCAAAATTCTCTGTATATAAATCTATAAGTTGTTGAGCCGATTCAGAGGCAAGTGCAATCTCTTCTGATTTTTTATACTCATCCAGATTTTTTAAAATCTCATCAACTTCAGAAAAAAGAGATTTATCAAACTCTCTTTTAGCTATCTCAATTGATTTAGCTTTAAATTGATTTTCGATAAAATCAACTCTATTTTTTCCTTTGAGCTCATTTATAATATATTGGCTCATTCTTGCAGAGAGAGACTCATTCTGCTCAACAGTTAAATCCCAAAGTGTTACAGTTGGTTTTGTAGCATAAAGTGAAGATGCTATAAAGTATACCAATGTAAGGATTAAACTTTTTTTCAAAATACTCATGAAATCCTCATTAATGAAAGCAAGGAATAGTATCATGTTTAGTTTAATATGTCAAATATAAGTGAAAAAATAAGGAACTAATATTTATATTTAAAGATTTTTAACTTTTTGCCTACTTTTGAATTCCAAATTTACTATGAACTCCATCAACCAAAACATTTTTTCCAAGATAGCAAAGTGGAAACATCCCATCTAAAAATTCAAAATGTTCAAACAGAGTACTTTTTATATCAGGAAGTTCTCCAACCCAAATATACTCTTCTCCATTAATAGTTTTAACAAATATTTTAAAAAGGGTTATATTTAAACTTCCTAATTCATTAAAAAAATCTAAAAACATTTTTGATTCAGGAATAGATGTAACACTACTCAATATAGATTCAAAAACAGTTTTTTTAAGATAGTAGTTTGCTGTGTTTGTATCAAAACAGAGAGATAAAGATTTATTACCATTTGATATGAAAGATGGAACATACCAAACCATACTATCTTTGTTAAGATTCATAATAGTATAACTATTTCCAATTGCATTTCCAACTTCAAAACGATCTGTAAAGAATGTTATCTGTTTTTTGTCAAACTCAAATAGAGTTATAAATTGTTCTAAAACATCTCGTCCAAGAAGTGCTGCAAATTTTAATCCAGTTTTATTTTGAAAAAGTTCAAAAGCATGTTCAAAAAGTTGTTCTGTTTTTAATGGTTCTGTTCCAAATTTTCCAAGAATAGAGTCATCTAAACCAAAATCTCTTGCCATATCTTTTAAAATAGATGGATTTTCTGCAATTTTTTGAATCATCTCTTTTGCCTCTTTTGGCATCATTTTAAAAATTGGATTATTCTCACCCAAACTTTTCTCAATAACATCAGCAAATTTTTGCTCCTTTTTTATTATAGGTTTACTATTAATCTGAATATTTGTGTAGGATGAGCTATAAAGGGATATAGGCATAAGATAGCTTAAAAGATAATTTTTTCCCCCTTTTTCAAAATAGCTTACTCCATTTTTTTGATGTAGTTGTAAAATCTCCATTTATATTCCCTAACAATACAGAATAAATATAGCTTTGATTTTTCAGTTGTCAACTAAAAGTGGTTTAAATTATTACTTATTCTATTTTTTAAATTAATAAATCTATTTAGTAAAAACTATTATGCTAAATATCATTAAATTTTCTTAATTTAATTGAATAAGAACAGAATTGTTATCTTTTTTTTAATAATAAAAAATATAACATGTAGAATTAGTTTTTTAAAATGATATAATATTGGAGATTAACCCATAATTGAAGCAAGAGCAATTGATAGCATTTTACTCTCTTCAGAGTCTGCACGAGATGTTAATACAATTGGAACTTGAGCTCCAACAATTACTGCAGCAGCAACTGCTCCACCAAGAAAATTAAGTGACTTATACAAAACATTTCCAGACTCTATATTTGGACAAACTATACAATCAGCATCTCCTGCAACAGAGCTATCAATTTTTTTCTGTTTTGCTGCCTCCATTGATACAGCATTATCAAGTGCTAATGGACCATCAACTTCACAACCTTTAATTTGACCACGTTTATTCATCATTGTTAATAATGCAGCATCAATTGTTGGAGGCATTTTAGGATTAACAACCTCAACAGCACCAATAACAGCTATTTTGGGTTTATCAATTCCTAAAGCATGAAAAACTGTTGTTGCATTATTTATTATCTCAATTTTCTCTTCAATAGTTGGAGCAACATTCATTGCTGCATCTGTAACACCAAGAAGTTTATGATAATATGGAGATTGAAAAAGGGCAATATGACTTAAAACAGAGCTTTTTTTTAATCCACCATCTTTATTTAAAACTGCTTTTAAAAGTTCTGCAGTTGAAACCATCCCTTTCATTAAAATATCTCCACCAGCCTCTTTTATAATTTCAACTGCTTTTTTACAAGATTGAGCAGGATTTTTCTCATCAATAATAATAATATTATCAAGAGATAGATTCTCTTTCTTAGCAATCTCTTCAATTTTCTCTTTATCTCCAACAAGTTTAAAATCAATAATTCCATTTTTTTTTGCTTCAAATAGAGATCCTAAAACATGTTCATCCTCTGCAGCTGCAACAACAACAATCTTTTTTTTATTACTTGATTTTGCTTTTTCTAAAATCTCACTCATTTTTTTTATCATAAAATCTCCTAAAAAGGTTAAAATTCAACTATTTTTTTATTACCTTTTTTTGTAAATAAAGATTAATTAATATAATTCATTTTTTTTGATATAATTATATATATCAAAATCAAGAAGCTCTCTATTTTCATCAATATTTTCTCTTATTTTTGTTGAGGAGATTGATGGAAATTTAAATGGTAATTTTAATTCAGACTCAACTCCTTCTCTTCCTAAGTATAGAATTGATACCATACTCTCTACCTCTGAAAATCTATACCATTTATCTTTTGAAAGGTAGTTATCCTCTCCCAAAATAAGTGTAAAACTATAATTTGGATATTTTTCTTTTATAAAAGCTACAGCATCAAAAGTTTTTGAAAATTCATTATCTCGATCTATTGGATTTATTTGAATAAGAGGAGATATTTTCTCAAAAGCTATCTTTACCATCTCTAAACGATGCTCAAAATCAATTAAAAATCTATCTTTTTGAAAATAGTGATGATAAACTGGATTTACCCAAATTTTATCAAATTTTCCAGACCATGAAAGATATGCTAACATCATTTGATGTCCAATATGTGGTGGATTAAAACTTCCACCAAAAATCGCTATATTACTCAATTTTTCTCCTATAATTATTTTTTTTATAACACAAAAAAAGAAAATTTAATTATATTTTTTTATAAAATAAAATATTTTTTATTATTTTTCTCTTTTTAAACAAAAAAGAAAATAATAGTTTCAATATTTATTATTTTAAACAATTTTATCTATTTTTTCAATTAAAATAGGTTTTTATAAAATATTTGTTTTTTTTAAAAAAAAATGATACAATAAGTAGTGATTTGGAGGGGTTATGCGATTAAGAAAGGCTATATTTGTTCTTCCAAGTATGATAACATTTAGTAGTGTTTTTGCCTCATTTTATGCTATTATCCTAGCATTTGATCCAGTAAATGAAAAATCTCTATATCTTGCATCTGTTGCTATTTTTTATGCAATGGTTTTTGATGGTTTAGATGGTAGAGTTGCAAGAATGACTAAAACACAATCTGATTTTGGAATGCAACTTGACTCACTTGCAGATGCAGTATCTTTTGGAATTGCACCTGCAATTCTTGTTTATCGTTGGGGACTTAACTCTCTTGGTTTTTTAGGAATGGTTATTGCTTTTGTTTATGTTATTACTGGAATTAGTAGACTTGCTAAATTTAATGTTTTAGCCATGACAAATACTGCAAATAAAAACTATTTCTCTGGATTACCAATTCCACTTGGAGCAGGTTTAATAATTGGAGTTATAATGACATACTATCAGCTTAGAGGTGTAACATATCTTCTTCATGATAAGAATGTTGAGCAACCAATTATGTGGCAGATTGCACTCTCTATTTTTGTGATTTTAATATCATATTTAATGATTTCAAATATTCCATTTAGAAATTTTAAACATATTAAATTTAATAGATACATGACAGCACTTTTTTTATTTATTTTTGTTATGATTGTTGTTGTTACTGTTAAATTTAAACCAGCCTTTACTCTTTTATCTTTTTCATTAATCTATGTTATTGTTAATATTTTAGAGGAACTTGTAAAATTTCGTCATAGAAAATACCATCCATCACTTGTTAAAGACCCAGAATTTATAAAACAGGAGTTGCTTGAGGATGAATTTATTGATGATGAGGAATATTTAGAGAATTCCAATGAGATTTTAGATGAAAACAATACAAATAGTAATGAAATAGTAGATAAAAATTAAAATATCTTGTTTTTTTATTACAAGAAAAAATAAAGATCTTAAAATATTTTGTTTTTTTATTACAAGAAAAAATATGTGACAATTTATGAGTTAATATGGATTTTTTTAAAGAGAATTTAATTATAATTTTAGATGCAGTAGAGAAAACTATATCAAGATATTTTTTCTCTTGGTTTGTTCTTTTAGAAATTGCTTGGATAGTTGTATCAATATTTATACCTCTATTAATATCAAAAAAAAGATTAAAATCTTTTTCAGATATAGATATATTTCAAGATAAAAAGCCTTTATTAATTGTTTTACGAGGAGTGAAAAAACATAACTATCTTTTCATGATAACAATATTATTATATTTTGGAATAACAATACTGCATTTTTTTGAGATTAATAGAGCACTTTTAACACTATTTTCACATCTAACTTTTGCTTGGCTATCAATAAAACTACTTTCATATTTAATAAAAAATCCACTACTTTCAAGAGTAATCTCCTACTCTGTTTGGGTTGGAGTTTTTATAAATTTGGTTGGATTATTGGATATAATAACAATATTTCTTAATAAAATCTCAATAAATGTTGGAACGGTGAATATATCTTTATACATGGTTTTAAAAGGAGTTCTTTTTGCAATAATATTGTTTCAAATTGCAACAATTCTTTCTGAAGTTATAACAGAAAAAATAAAAAGTAATGAAAATATATCTCTTTCCTATAGATTTTTATTCATAAAATTGGTCAAATTAGCTTTATTTATAGCTGCTTTTTTTCTTGCTCTTGCAGGAATTGGAATAAATCCAACAAGTTTAGCAGTTTTTAGTGGTGCAATAGGTTTAGGTCTTGGTTTTGGTTTGCAAAAAATTGTATCAAATCTTGTGAGTGGTTTTATGCTACTTTTAGATGATTCAATAAAACCACAAGATATTATTGAGATGTCTGATGGAAGTTATGGAACAGTAATCTCTCTTGGAGCAAGATATGTTTTAATAAGAACTCCACAAGGAAAAGAGATTCTTTTACCAAATGAGTCCATGATTACAACCGAGGTTACCAAATGGACTCATTCTGATAGAAAAATACTTGTAATTTTACCAATTGGAGTCTCATATAACTCTGATTTAAAATTAGTGAAAGAGATTCTTTTAGAATCTACAAAAAATGAAATTAGGATATTAAAAGATCCTGAACCTGTTGCTATTATATCAGTTTTTGGAAATAGCTCTGTTGATTTTGAACTTATTTTTTGGATTGGAGATCCTGAAAATGGTACAAAATTTTTAAAAAGCTCTTTGTATTTTTATATTTGGGAAAAATTTAAAGAGAATTGTATTGAGATTCCATTTCCACAAGTTGATGTTCATATGAAATCGTAATAAATAATTTACTTTATCTTCAGTGTATTAAATAATTTGAGATATTACTAAATCTAACCATTTTCATTTTATCTCAAAAACCTACATTTCGTTTTTTACTTTAAAAAACAGTAAACAATTAAAATATGAACCATCTATTTTATTGATTGAATAATTCATTTAAAGAACGAAGTGGTAAATGTTACTATTAACTTCCAGGAGAGAATGCTGCAGTAAATTTTATGCTAACAGGTGGTTTTTCAGGTATTGGAAATAAAACTCTCATTAACTGTTTTTGAATACACTTTCCCATACTTGAAGATAATGTTGCATCATTCATGTTTGATTCAATAATCTCAACACTAATTGGTTTACCATCAGCTCCAATGGTTATCATTATCTTTACCCTTCCAGCAAAAGAGTTGTTTTTCTTTGCCTCTGCTTGATAACAAGTATCCATACGTTTATTTGCTTTTCTAAGTGTATTTGTTGCAGAACCTGCATCAATTCCCTTATCAACAGTTGGGGTATCTATTTTAGATTGATGTTTTATTGCAACCTTTTTAACCTCTTTCGTATCCAACTTCCTATCTGTAGTTTCAATATCGGATGTTCCAACTTTTGTTGGTCCACCACCAACAGTTGTATTTCTTCCAATACCAGTTCCTCCAACACCCCCACTTCCTGTTCCTCTAAAAGAGGAATCACCTGAACCAGAGCCTGAACCAGAACCACTACCATTTTCTCCTAAACCAAGTTCAGAAAGAGAGTTTGCTCCACCTCCACCTCCACCAGATGAAGATATTGCAGAAAATCCACCGCCACCACCACCATTATTCATTTGACGAAGTGATGAAATAAGCTTACTTTTTTGACCAAGAGTTGCTTTTGCAACAGCTTTTCTCTCATCTTTACTCATATTAACTTTGTCTTTTTTAATCTCATTATTTGCTTTTTCAGCTTTTTTATCATCATCTTTTTTTGCAACAACATCATCGCCTTCACCATCTTTTTTGATATCTTCAACAGGTTTCTCTTCTGCTTTTGGCTTCTCTATTACAACCTCTCTAAATCTATCTGGAAGTGAATCCATTGTTATCATTGTTGGATCAAACTCAATTGTTTGAAGCATAACAACCCAAACAACATGAATAATTACTGAGCTTAAAAGAGGAAACATAAATTTCCAATCCATATAATCATTCAATTTATTTCTAAATTGAGGTGGAATTTTTTTTGGTGGAAAATACTCCTCTAAAGGCTCAATAAATTGAAAAAGAATTGTTGTTTTATTGACTGTTATTTTTCCCTTGTGGGAATCTTTTAGTTTTATAATCTCTTTTGAATTTGATAGTTTTTTGGTATCTTGACCATCTTTTATCTCTGCACCCATATTTTGCAAAAGTTCAATTTGATAAGATCCATTTTTATAGACAAAAAGCTTATATTTTGATGGCAAAGATTTATCTGCAACAACAACTTTATTATTAAGATTTGTTCCAATCGTAACATGTTCTGAGTTTCTAACCATAAACTCTTCTATTAATCTACCCGATTGAATCACACCAATTCTTAGTGCAAACTTTTTATCTTTTGTACCCATAATCTATCCTCAAAAAGAGATTAACCACCTTGGATTACAGCAAACTTCACATTTTTAAACTCTGAAATTGCAGCTGTAAAAACAACATCATTAATGATGCGAAAAGGGATACTTCTATCAGATATGATGGTAATCAATCCTTTGAATTCACGACGACCATTTGATTCTCTTTCAAGATTTTTCAAATACTCTGCCTTTTCATCAAGAACATCTTTAAGCTCTGCAATAACATGTGTAGCAGCATCCCCATTTACCATATCGGTAGGATCTATAGTTCCATTAATAATTTTAACAGAACGTTTTTTAGAGTCCCCTTCAACTTTTATGTTATTTTTTGTAACATAAACCCTTATACTTCTTTCAAGTTTAAGAATACCAGATGATTTTGGTAACTCCAACTCATCAGACATCTGTATTGCATCGGCTTTACTTGAGAAACTCTTTAGTAGGAATATTAGAAGAATTGTCAAAATATCCATCAAAGAGTTCATTCCTAAGCCACCAGCTGCTTTTTGTCTTTTGAGTTTTCTAACAAATTTTTTGTATTTCGCATTTGCTTCAAGAAGCATATCCATTTTGGCTCTTTGCTCTTTTAGCTGTTGTTCTCTTAATTGCTGTTCATCCATCACAACTCTCCATCTCTATGATGTATTAAGACATCTATTGTTTAATTTTGTTCCAGAAAAGTTACAAAAAAAACAACTACTCCAAAAGACCCGCATCAAGAACAACATTATCATAAAATGTATTTGGATCCTCTTTTCCCTGTTCTGAACGAGGACGACAAGCTGTAAATTTTTTACTCTCTTTATCAAACTTACAACGAACCGAATCCATACTTTGAATGAGAAGTTCAAATGGAATGTCTGCTTCTGATGCGATGATTATCTCATCTGGCTTTTCAAAAGTGTTTGTACCTCCACCTGTTGTTACAGCTTGTCTTACTAACTCAATTTTTGAATTTAGTTGAACAAAGTCATAGGAGTAAACTCTCTGTATCATATCCTCAACATCTCTTGGTATTGGACGCCCTTTTGCGGCATAATCCTCTTTTGCTTTTTTGATAGCACTCTCTGCTAAATCCTGATTTAATGGAATGGAGTAAAGCTCAACTGGTTGAGAATTACCTGTTCCATCATCAGCAGGAGCAGCAACAACTTTCTCTTCATCTAGAAAAATTGCACCCTCTAGCACAAATCCCTCTGAAGTTATTTTAAGCTTTAATTTTAGTGGTGGTTTTTTCTCTTCATCAGGTTTATTTTCTATTGGATTAGATGCACCACTAGAGGCTTTTGTAATATTCAAAGCAGAAAATTTGATAAACTGTGCTGAGTAGAGTAGCATTGGAATCAACACAACCATTAAATTCATAATTGGCTGCAAATTAAGCTCAGGAGATGGTTTGGGTCCAAATTTCCTCATTGCAGATGATCTACTTTTACCCATTTATAAGCTCCAATTATTGATTGTTAGTGTTGCTTGATTTAATTCTACCAACAAGTAAATTTTCAAGTTTAACAGAGTATTGGTCAATTTCATCAAGAATCTTTTTAGTAAAACCAGAAAGAATAAGATGGAATGCAAGACCAGGAATCGCAACAATAAGACCAAACGCAGTTGTCATCATCGCAGCAGAGATACCTTTTGCAAGAAGAACAGACTGTTTCTCTGGGTCAGCAAGAGCAAGAGCTTTAAACGCCTCAATCATACCAATAATGGTTCCAAGAAGTCCCAATAGTGTTGCAATATTTGAGAGGGATGCAAGAGCCTCTGTTCTTTTTTGAACTGTAGGAACAACTGCAAGTTGAGCCTCTTCAATTGCTTGAGAAATTTCATACTCTTGACGATTAGCACGGGTTAAACCAGCTTTAATAACTTTTGGTAATGCTGCTGCAGAAGCTGTATTACAAGTGTTAATAGCTTCATTAATTTTATCAGACATTACATATTTTTGAATCTGCTCAAAAAAAGTTTTTGCGTTAATATTGAATTTAAACACAAGGAATATGAGTCTTTCAATAACAATCCCAAAAAGGAATATAGAAACAATTAAAATTGCCCACATAAATGGTGCACCCATACCACCACCTTCAAAAGTAAACGCTTTTGCAAATTCTTCAATCATATATCCTCCAAGATAAACATACACTGCGGTCGATAATAGCACAAACTAAATATAATTTCTAGTTTTTTTTAATTCTAAAAAGGTTTTTCGTTAACTGTATCAAGAATTTCTGGAATTAAATCCTTATTTCTCTCTAAATTTCTTATTTTTAATCTTTTTCTGGACAAAGTTGATAGTAATTCTGGTTTATGAATTTTTGGCCTAAACTCAATCTCCTTCTCAATTTCAATAACATTAGTTACCTCCTCTTTTTTTTGTCCAATTAAAAATATAGGAGTTAACACAGAAAAAATGGTCAACAATAAAATATATTTTATCATGATTTTACCTATAAAAATAAAAACTATTTTTCATCTTCATCAGAAACTTCCTCTTTTTTGTCAGAAACTTCCTCTTTTTTGTCAGAAACTTCCTCTTTTTTATCAGAAATCTCCTCTTTTTTATCAGAAACTTCCTCTTTTTTCTCTTCGGAATTTTCCTTCTCTTTATTTAGTTTAGCCTCAGCCTCTGCATTAGCTTTCGCTTGTGCAACCCCTTTTTTTACTTTTGCATCCATAATTAAAGCATCTGCATTTTGCTCTTTAAAATCTTTTTTAGGCAAAAGTGAGTTATATTTCTCAAATGCAATAACTGCTTTTTCAAATTTATCAACTTCACTTATACTACTCAACTCTTTTGTTGAATAAAGCATTCCTAAATTATAATAAAGCTGTAAATTTTGAGAAGCTCCAAATTTTTCAGCATTCAAAAATGCCTCTAATGATTTATCTGCCTTATCAAGTTGATAGTAAGCAATACCCAAATTTAGATAAGTTGACCACTTCTGTTTTAATAAAATCATTTTTTCATATACTTTGACTGCCTCTTCATAATTTTTAAGTTTTAATTCAGAAAAAGCAAGTCTATCTCCAACCTCAAAAAATAGAGGATTCATATCCAATGCAAGTGAAAATGATGTTTTTGCATCTGTAAATCTTTTTTGCTCAAATTGAACAAGTCCTTTAATATAAAGTAGTTCTGGAAGATTTATATCTGCCTCCTCTGCCTTTGAAACAACATAGAAAGCAAGTTCTGATGAACCACTAAAATAGTATGACATTGCTAAAATCTTTAATGCCTCTGGGTTATCTTTTGTTAGTTTTAAAGCCTCTTTACTTTGTAGTATTGCATCTTTATAGTTTCTCATTTTATAGTAGCTTTGAGCTGCAAAAAGTTTTACATCAAAACTATTTGAAAATTGAGACAATTTTGTTTGAACTAAAGTTTTTGCTTTTTGAACTCCATCATTTTTATCATAAATATCAAAAAGTAGTGATAGGGCAACACCATAATCTCCCCTAATCTCAAGAGCTTTTTGTAAAAAAATCTCGCTATCTTTTGATAGCCCCTTTTTATGCAATGATACTGCTTTATTATAAAAAAGAAGAGCACTTTTAGGATACTCTTTTATTAATTCATCAAGTTTTGAGATTTTTTCATCTAATGATAACTCCTTTAAAGCATCTATTTTATTGTTGATTACTAACTTATCCTCATACTTTAATTCACTATCAGTTTCAACAGTTTTTTCATGTTTTATATCATTTTCTGTCGATTCAGCTTTTTCTCCCTCTTTTTCAGAGTTTTCTCCCTCTGAATTTTCGATTTTTTCTTCACTATTTCCAGATTTTTCTAAATCTGTTTTATCTGTTTTTGAATTTTCAGAACCATTTTCAGTTTTAGATTCCAATTTTTCAGAGCTATCTTCTGTTGTATCAGATTTTTTTTCTAAACCATCTTGTAATTCATTCTGAACTTCTGTTGAGTTATTATCTTTTTTTGTTGTTTTATCTGTTGAAAAACAGGAGTTTAGTAATAGAGCTATTATTGTTAATAGTATTAATTTTTTCATTTCTCCTCCTCTACTTCAGGAGCAATCTCTTCTGTTGGAGGGGTTAAATCTCTATAGATATCCTCTTTAGAATCAAGCTCTAAAACATCATCTTGATACTCTTTAAGTGTTTTTGGAATAGGATATGCCTCTTTATCTGTTTTATTGAGTTCAATGAGTAGTTTAATTGTCCAATCATTCTCAATATTAAGTTTTTTAGAGTACTCATAAGCCTCTTTATAAAGTCTAAAAGCCTCCTCTTCAAAAGGCTCTGCAAACATTTCTAACTCCTCTTTATAGGCATCTTGTTCATCCTCATCCAGATTTGTTGGAGCTTTAACAGCAAAAAGTGCCTCTGCAAACTGTTTATTAAGATATCCCTTTCTAAAAAAGGCAGCAATAGACCACTCTGGAACTTTATAATATACTGCGACTTTATCATACATTGCGGCAAGATTTTTTGCATAATCAACTTTTTTCTTAATGGATACTGCTGGATTATTACCACCTATAGGCATTTTTTCATAGTATGGAAGCTGCTTCTCAACATGTAAAAACTCAGTTTTAGCTGCTAAATATTTTGCTCTTGCATACTCTGGAGATTTTGATTCTGGAAGTTTTTTAAAACGTTTAAATGTGTTTTGAAGTGCCTCATCTGCTAATGGTTTTTGATTCATTTTTAAATATGTCTCATACATTTCATAATATACCTCAATAGTTAAAGCCTCATATTTTGTATTTTTACCAAAACTTTTTATAAATTTTTGATAAGACTCTATTACTGCATCCCAATTTTGAGCTTTTTTATATGACTCTATTGAGGCAAAAAGATATGTAATTTGGTTTTTTTCATCTAATTTAGGTCCATAAAAAGCATACAACTCTGCTGCTTTATTATAATTCTGATTATTATAATATAGTTGTGGTAGTTTAGAGTATACATATTTCACATCATCACCAGTTTTAAAACGATTAAGATAAAGCTCAAAATAGTTTATTGTCATTTGAAAATCAAAAAATCGTTCTGATATATCTGCAATCTCAAGAATATATGATGCAACCTCAAGTTGAGCTTTTTCATCTTTTTTTAACTCTTGAGTTTGATCAATATGTTGTATTAACTGTTTTAGGATATCAATTCTTTTTAGTGGTTTTTTTGCCTCTTTATATGAAAAGTTTGCATTTCTAAGTGCATCAAGTGCATACTCCGATTTGGGATAGTGTTTATATAATCTTAAATACTCAACCGCTGCATCCTCATATTTTTTTTGACTATAAAGAAGTTGAGCCTTTCTAAAAACAGAGAGTGTTTGTAATTTTTTGATGTTTGCTAAATCCTCTTTCCTTTCAACTATAAATGAAAATGATTTATTTTTCTGAACATCAGCATAAAAATTTTCTGCTTCATCATATTTTCTTTCAGCAATATAACTTTTATATATCTCTTCAAGAGAGTATCTTGCTGGTTCTGAATTTGGATATTTGGCAATTAACTCAAAAAATCTTCTTCTTGCCTCCTCAAATTGGAGATGATTAAAAAAATCGGAGGCGTTGTAAAATGAAAAAACAGGAGCATCCTCATTTTTTGGAAACATTGTGGTAAATTTGTCCCTAACAGCAATAAGCTCTTTATAAACATCACTCATCTCTTTTTGTTCAATTTTCTCTAACTTCTCTAAATCATCTGGATTTGGTTTTGAAACAAGCTCCTCTTTACCATCCTGAATTAATCTTTTTAATTCCTCTTGATATGATAAAATAAGTCTTCTTGAGGCATCCTCTGCATGTTCAAAAAACTCATTATTGTCTCGAACACGTTTAAACATTCTTGCAGCTTCTTCATATTTTCCAAGCTCAAAAAGTGTTACAGCATAGTAGTATTGAACATTATAAAAATCGGTGCTTAATGGATAATCAACTAAAAATTTACTATATAATTGTGATGCCATTCCAAAAGATAAAAGAGCCTCCTCTTTTTTCCCAGAATCAAAAAATTTATTTGCTTGATCATGATGATATGCTGCTGCATCATAAAGATGTTTAGAATTAAGAGTTGATAAAAGAGCCATTGCTTTCTCATTTTCAAAATTCTCTTTATACCACTCACTCCCCTCTGAATAATCTTTTAAAAATCTCTCTCTTGCCTCTATTGTACCTTTTTCACTACCTAGTTTAAAATATGCAGGAATAATAAAATCATAAAGGGTAGGATTTTCTGGATGAGTAGGATAATATTTTAGAATAATATTAAAAATATCAACAGAGGTTTTCCATAACTCACCATCAAAATATGCAACTGCAACTTTATTTAAAACATCTCTTCCATAAGTTGGTACTCCCTTTGTTTCAATATAGTTTGTTAATTTTTTCAGATCATTTTCAAACCCTTCAACAAAAGAGATAGCAGAAAAGTCAATAGATTCCTCTCTATAAAGCTTTATTGTATCCTCTTTATCTTGATCATATTTTTGAATTAATGCTGCAAATATATCAATAGCTTTATCATAATTTTCTATATTTGATTGATCTGCAATAGTATAATATGACCATGCCAACTTATACATTGCATAATCTAAAACATCACTTCCTTCAACATTTAAAGCCTTTTGATAGTTCTCTATAGCTGCATATTTATAAAATGTTGCTGGTTTCTCTGGTTCGGTTTTTTTCTCATAAAAATACTCTGCAATTCTTAGATAGGCTCTTGCAACATAAGGGCTTTGTGGATATTTATCAACAAGTAGTTGAAAATATTTTTTTGCATCATCAGCATAATCTATCTTTTTTTTCTCATCATCCTCATCATTTTTCATCTGAAGATAAATATATCCAAGAAGATAGTATGCACCATCAATTTGAGTATAACTTTGGAAATTATCTGTAATTCTTTTGAGATATAGAATCGTTTTATCATAGCTTTTTTTAGGTTCTTTAGGCTCTGTTTTTAGCTCACCAGATTCAAATAGAGCTAATTGCTTCTCATACTCTTTTAGATATTTTTCATGATCTACCTCTGTTTTTTCAAAAAATAGGTCTGCCAATCTAAATAGAACATCTGGAGTAAACTGTTTATCTTTAGGATATTTTCGAATAAACCTCTCCATCATTGAGATTGTATTCTCCCTTTTTTCAATCTCATCCTCTGATGAAGCATCAATCTGTTTATCATATAAATCAGAAATAAATGTTTGACGATTTTTATACTCCTCTTTTACTTTTTCTAAAATCTCATTATTAAAAACCTCTCCATGCTCTTTGAATATTTGAAAAACTTTCATCTCCTCTTCATAAAAGAGTTTTCTCTCATCTGATGTTAATATCTTTTTTTTCTCCTCATTTCCAGAGATAACTAAAGAGGCAAAGAGTAGTATAAGTATAAATTTTTTCATTTGCTCTCTCCCAAAATCTCCTTAAACTCACTCTCTAAAATTTTAGTTCGATTACTTTTTTCAGAGTAGTAATCAAGAATTTTTTCGGAGAGTTTTGATTTATTTTTCCAAGCAACCTCTATAATTCCAACATCTGCACTTAAAACTATCTCATGAAATTTTCTATTAATTGATTTAAAACTATTTAATGCTATTTTTGCAGAGAGATTTTTAGAGGACTCTATTTTTTTATCTAACTCCTTTGAGTGTTCCAAAAGCTCTTTCTCTTCAACAAGAACATCCTCTTTTAGTTGATTGGCTTTCTGACGAATAATTTTATCAAGATTTTCTGAAAATCCCACAATTTTCTCTCTACTTTTCTCTATTTTTTCAACAATTAAAGCAATATTTGAATAGAAATTTAAACCTTTTGATGAATAAATTTTTCTCTCTTTTTCTAAAAGAGCAACTATTTTTTTTCTTAAATTATCATCAGCAATATTGGCATCATCAACAAAATTTACCTTTCCTTTATCACTTGAAACATCCTCATTTGTTTGATTTAAACGCTCTTCAAGAGATGATATAACTCTTTTTTTCTGCTCTATTTGGTCATAAAAAAGCTGTTTTTTAGACTCTGAATAGTTATATTTTTGACTATTTTCAGAAAAAAGCTTCTCCATTGCTGCAATTTGTTTTTTTATCTCTGCAATTTTAATGGATAGTGAATATCCCTTCTGTTCAAGATCAGAGTATTTTTTATGAATATTCTCTTTTCTTTTTAAGTAACCATCTTTTGTGTCTGGAATATCTTGATTTAGTATTTCTAATAGTTGAACTCTTTCTAATCTATTTTTAAAAATCTCATCAAAAGAGCTATCTTTTTTACCAGTTTTTTTCTCATACTCCTTGTATAGTATATCGACAAGTTTACACTCTATTTTTAGAAGTTGATTAAGATACTCAAGTGTTCTTCCTCTTGCATCCTCTGCTCTTGGAAAAAGAGCATTCACACTTTTATCATCTGATAGTGTATTAAGAAGATTTTTTAGCAAAGTTAAAGACTCTTGAAGATATTTTTTTGTTAACTCAAGGTCTGTAACTATTTTTTGGGCTCTTTGAACAAGTTTTTCTGATTTAACATATTTAACAGCCTCTGGAGGTAAAAATTTAGAGGCAGAGAAACTACCTAAATCACTTCCTAAAAGTTGTCCAAAATACTCCTCCAAATTACTATTATGTTCAATAATATTATTGAGTTGATTTGATAGTGAAGAGTATTTTCCAATAATTTCACTATAAGATTTTAAAGCTTTCTCTTCTTGATTCATCTCATTATAAAGATTCCCTTTTAAAAGAATTGCCTCTGGGACTATATTTGAGTTTGGAAGAACATCTATTAAAAGCTCAACTGCAAATATTGCTTTTTCATAATTTTTATTTTTAACAAAACTCCAAGCTGATTCATAAAGAGAGACATCATACAAAGGTGATGTTCTTTTTAAATCTTGATAGGCATCAATAGCCTCTGTTGTTTTATCAACTGTATAGTATATTCTTGCAGTAGATAAAATAGCTTGATCTTTAATTATCTCATCCTCTTCACTTAATTTCTGAATAGTTTCAACTTTTTTAAAAGAGTTAAGAGCCTCCTCATATTTTCCCAATGCAGTATAACAAACTCCAATAAAATATTGAGCTTTAATTTCAAATTTTGGATTTTTTAAAAGTTGTTCAAAACTTTTTATAGCAATATCAAACTCTTTTTCATAAAAGGCCGATTTTCCTCTTGCATAATATATCTCTGGTCTTATCTCTGTTGAGGATTTTTCAATCTCTTTCATATAAAAACCAATATCTCTAAAATCCCCTATTTTATAGGAGATTTCAAGAATCTGTTGGAGAGCTTCTTGATAATATTTTTTTGATGGGTGAGATAAAACCTGTTTATAATACTCTTGAGCTCCAAGGAAGTTATCAAGAGCTTTAAAAGACTCTGCAAGATAGAATAGTGACTCAACAAAAACAGCCTCTTTATAATACTGTTTTTTTGTTACAATATCATAAAAAATCATAGATGCACGAGTAAAATCTTTCAAAACAAAAAGAACATATCCATCATTGAATCTTTTTTGAAGCTGATAATCAGTTTCTACAACTTTATCACCTATATAATCTTTTAATATATACTCAACACCATCTCCAATTTTCTCAACTTGAACTTTATAGTCAGATATTGTTAATTCTTGTGAGTATATATTATTTGTAAGTATAATTAAAATAGATGTTATTTTAAAAAAATCTCTCATTTTTTCTCATAAAATATAAACTAAAACCCTCTTTAAGCAAAAAAATATCATATTTAAACTTTTTTAAACAAAAAAGTTATATTTTAATTACTAGAATTTTTTTCATCAGATTTTTCTGATTTCTCTAAATTTTCCTTTTGTAAACTGTTTTTTTTCTCCTCTTTTTTTTCAACAGAGATTTTAACAGCCTCATCCTCTGATAAATCTTTTGAAACTCCAGCTTTAAAAAGAATATCTGGTTTTTGAGTTAAATCACTAAAATATCCCCCTTTTTCATAAATTGAGACATTTACAGTTGTTATTTTTCCCTCTTCAATATAAAAGGAGTGACTAGCCTTTAGCTGAAACTGATATCCCTTTGCATATGAAAAAACACCATATCCTTTAACCTCCAATTTAACAATGATAGAGATTAAATGATAACCTGGAATAATTATTTTGTTGTATAATTGAATAGATTTCTCTTTTGAAAGGTCTCCATCAATATCAGCTTTTGCATATAGAGAAGCACCATCAAGATGATATATAACTGATTTAACCTCAAAATGAGTTAAATCATTTTTGTGAAAAAGTGATAGTTTTGCCCCTTGAATAGCTTTTCCACTTACTAATGTTTCATGAAGTGTTGAGAGGCGAGCTTTAGAGCGAAAAACTTTCTCTTTTAGTAAATTAACATCAGTCTCTAAGTCATTAAGTTCAAGCTCAAATGTTTGTTCCTCTTTTGAACCTTCACCAAAAACATTTAAATCAGTTTTATTCTCCTCATTCCCAAATATTAGGATTGAAAAAGTAATAAATATGAAAAAAAGGAATCGTCTCATTATTCATCCTTAAAATATTCTATGAAGAATAACAAATCATACAAAAAATGTCAAATGGTTTAAAATTTATAAAAACCATTTTAATCCTACTTACTAAATAATATCGGATTAAAATATATATAACAAGATAAAACTCTTTTATATTCAAAAAAAATTAAAGATTACTTGAAAATCTTTTAGATTTAAAAAATAAAAAATTTAAAGATTACTAGAATATTATTCTGTAATATTTGTTTACTGATAACCTTAACTATTTTTATAGGGATTCTATGTCTCAAAAATATCTTATAGTATCTGATTTACACCTCTGTAATATTGAGGAGAACTCTGATGGTTGGAAAGCCTATAAAAGTGCAAAGTATCAGATTAATTCTGACTTTGAAGAGCTTTTAAACCAACATAAAAATCAACCAACTACTCTGATTTTTAATGGAGATGTTATTGATTTTGATTTAGTAAGTGATGTTCCTAAACAGAAAGATGTTACCTTTGATATCTATAGTGATGAAAAAAAAAGAGGTCTTCAGCCAACAGAGGAGAAATCTCTTTGGAAACTAAATATTGTTTTAAATGATCAAAAACCTTTTTTTGAGATACTATCTGATTTTTTATCTTACAAAGATAATAACATTATCTATGTAATAGGAAATCATGATAGAGAGTTCCATTTTCACTCACTTCAGATAACATTAGTTGAGTTTTTGAAAAATATTGCAAATGAAAAAAAACAGCCATTTTATCCAGAAAATCTCTCTTTTGAACCATGGTTTTTTTATAAAGAGGGAGAGATATATGTTGAACATGGTAATCAATTTGATTACTACACCTCTTTTCGATATATTTTGGATCCTGTTATTGTAAGTAGAGATAAAAAAGAGATTGCCCTATCAATGGGAAATCTTTCAAATAGATATCTATTAACATCAATGGGTTACTTCAATCCTCACTCAACAGACTATATTTTAAATGCTTTTAGTTACTTTTGGCATTGGTTAAAATTTTATGCCTTCTCAAAAAGGGGATTAGTTTTTAATTGGATATTTGGAAGCCTAAAAGTTTTGGGAAAAATGGTTGAGTATAGAAAAAAATTAAGAAAGAAACCGAAAAATTATGATGAAAAAATTGAAGAATATGCAAAACAAAAGGCTATTCCAAAAGATAAATTATTGAAAATAGCACAACTTCATCAATTACCAATTATTTACAATCGGTTTAGAATGTGGAAAGAGTTTTGGATTGATAGACTATTTTTAGCATCTCTTCTTGTTGGTGGAACAATTGCATTAGCTTTAGTTCCAATTCCTTTATGGATTAAATTAATGGTTCCTCTTTCAAGTTTTCCTCTATTTTTCTTTATTTATGAGAGAATTACTCAAGGGGAGACAATTTTTAGTATTGAGGAGAAGATTCCTAGTTATGCTAAAAAGATATCAGAGATTATTGATACAAAAATTGTTGTGTTTGGTCATACACATAAAACACGTCTGTTTCCTTTATCAAATAAAACCCTATTTTGTGATAGTGGAACTTGGGCACCTGTTTATAGGCATGATAGTAAAGAGAAACTTCAGGATGGTTTAAAAAATTATATTTTTGTAACTATTGAAAATAATAAAACTCAAATAGAGTTAGGTTCTTGTCAAAAAACTAAAAGTGAGCAAGAACTAAAAAGTTTATAAAAATAGGTATTTTAATATATTTATTGTTCTAATTTCTTTGTATTCCAGAGTAGTTTGCCTCTGTTGCAACACCAAAATCGGTTAAATCTCGACCTTTTGCTCCCATATTTTTAACTCCAATTTGTCTATCTGCTTCAATATTTCCAGAAAGAGCATTATTTGATGTAGTAAAAAGGTCTCGAATATTATCACCAAAAAAGGTTACAACACCAATTGCAGCAATACCAATCAAGGCAACAATAATGATATACTCTGTCATTCCTTGACCTTCCTCTTTTTTCATATATGAGATTAAAGTTTTTTTCATAGTTACACCCTCACGATTCAATACCATTATAGTTTTATTTTTTTTTAATGTTATCGGTCAAATAGCTGACACCTTAAGATATTACAAAATATTTACAAAGTTTTCAAAAAATACAAAATATATCTAATCTTTATTACCTATTTACTAAAAATTAAGAAATTTCTGTTTTTCACAAGAAAAAAATTTACCTAATTTATGTAGGTTTATGTTATATTTAAAAAAACTATTGACTTTTTTATTAAAATAGTATAAAAAAACCTTATGCCCGTTTAGCTCAGTCGGTAGAGCAGGTGACTGTTAATCACCGGGTCGTTGGTTCAAGTCCAGCAACGGGCGTTAGAGAGGCCACTAAGTGTGGCCTTTTCTATTTTTTCTCCCAATATTCTATTTTTATAGAGTATTTCAGTAAATTCAAAAAAAGGCTATTTTTACAAAAAAAATTGATTTTTATTTATTTATATTTTTTTAATAATATTGATAGAAGCAAAATTGATTATTTTTCAGAGTTTCTATATTTAGAGTACTCTTCAATATGATTTTGAACAGAGGATAAAAAACTTATAAAATCTATTAAATAATCTTTATTCAACTCTTCTCTCTTTTTTTCAAACTCCCTCTCAATATGTTTCACATAATGTTTTGAGATGCTATAATCAAATATCCAAGCAAATAGCATTTTAACCTCAAAAATGATGTTGCTAATTTTTTTTTC
The DNA here is from genome assembly GCA_020718465.1 of Anaeromyxobacter dehalogenans. GTDB lineage: Bacteria > UBP6 > JAFGXH01 > JAFGXH01 > JAFGXH01 > JAFGXH01. Next base: position 25,363 of record DYRY01000014.1, read on the forward strand.
ATCATAATTTTTTTGACGAATAATCTCTTCAATATTACACTTAAACATCTCAATCAACTCAATTGAACGATTACTATTCATATATACACCTCATATTAAAAGTTAAAAAAGTAACTACAACTAACAATATCAAAAGATATAAAAAACTTCAAGCAATATTAAATTTAAGATAAAAATAGAGTAATTTTAATCAATCTCTTTTTTCGAAATATACTCATTTATATATCTCTCAACCTTTTTTTGCTCATCAAGTGTCATTGAATCAGGTTTTTGAGGTATTGTTAGTGAAAAAGGTTTAAGCTCTCCAATATTTATATCTTTTATATATTGCTTATTATTGTAAATTAAAGAGTACTCTTTAATTTTTCCAAATTCATCTTTTCTATATGAAAAAAAATGATTGTTTTTACTATCTGAAAATTTATTAAAAAATATCTCATTAGAGAGTGACTCACCATTCAAATCAGAACAATCTGTTTTTAATATCTCACAGAATGTTCCTAATGTATCAAAAATAGAGTAGATATTATCAATCTCTTTTTTTTGATAACTTCTATATTTAGACCAAACAACTAAAAATGAGAGAATTTGGTCTCTAAAAAGGGAGTTGTTTCCTCCTAAATAACCATTTTCCCCTGTTGCTTCAAGTGATAGTGGAACTAGAAAAATCTCTGTAAAGTCAGTTTTTAATGTGAAATCATTAAAAAATTTTGAAATTTCATCCCCTTTTTTATCTGTTGCATCAAAAATTATATAATTAATATTTTTTGATATCTTTTTATTATTACTCTCTATTTTGGTAAAAATATTAAAAAATTTCATGTTTTTAGAGAAAAGTTTTCCTGAAAAAAAATCTATTACACTATCATTATGATTTGGTGTTGTTAAAACCAATTTAGAGAATATTAATATATTTTTATCTTTATTAAGTTCTGAGAAGAGTGTCTCTTTTTGATTAAATCGAAAATTCTTTATGATAATTAAAAGAGTATTTGGAGTATAAGATAGCTTTAAATTACTCTTTTTTTTAATATTTTTTGTAAAATCAAAAAGATACTCCGATTTTTCATCAAATCCATTACAATCTTCATCAATATTATTATCTGGAATATCAATAGCTAAAGGATTTATATCTTTATTACTATCATCACAATCACCAAAAGAGAATAAAGAGTAAAATCCATCTTTATCTTTATCAAAAAAACTCTCTAACACTTTTACATTAAATTTTTCAGATAGAAAATTCTCTTTATGAATCTCAAATAGTGTCTCTTTTATATTTATTTTATTTTGAAAAAAGAATGATATAATTGATAGAAAAAAAACCATTGATATAATAATAACAGAGATTTTAATAAAAATCTGATAGCTTTGAGATATTGATAGAAGGAGAAAAATAAGAAAAATATTAAATAGTAAAATAAAAAATATCTCAATAAAATAAAAAATTTGAAGATATATTGTGATTTTAATTATTATTACACTTATAGTTAAAAAAATTAAAAAAAAACTATACTTTAAAAAGCTATATATTTTGGGAGTTATCCAAGCTCCCTCTTTAATAACTTTTTTAAAAAGATATTTTTGAAAATATATGCCAAAAATAGTTAAAATCACAGAGTATAAAGCTAAAATAGTGGCTAATAGTAATGTGTTTGATGGACTATTTTTTCCATTTTTAAATGGAATAAATATAAAAAAAAGAGTTACTACCAATATATATACTCCCCATATATATATTTGTAAGATAAGAGAGCCTTTTCTTTTATAATTGTACCAAAAGTTATTAAATTTAATTCTAAATATCAATCCTTGAGATGACTCAAAAAATGTAAGCCATACCAAAAATGTAATAAATGATAAAAAAAGCATAAGAATAAAGTTATTAATAAAAATAAGAAGATATATAAATGAGGTTTTGATAACACTTCCCTTTTGTGGAGAAAAAATAGTAAACTCTATAAGAGAGATTACATGTGCAAATATGGTGTTATAAAATAAAAAATAGAGTAAATTTCTCACAATATATTCTACTCTTTCAATATATGAAAGTTAATTTTAAGTATTTTATTTTTAATATATTCTAAATTCTCTTTATTTAATGATTCAGTTTGAATATATTTAATTAAAAATTCTTTTGCTTCACTATATTTTTTTTGAAGAACAAGACAATCAGAGTAGATATCAACAAAAATAGGACTGTTTTTTATAGCCTCAATATCTTGAGGTATATTGCATTTTCTATCAATTGTATAATCATACCAAATTTGATAAATATCTCTATTTTTTTCAATTTTAGGTATAGTTTTTTTTGCCTCCTCTTTTTTTGCCAAAAAAAGATATGAGATAAAAAGTTGAACATATATATCATTTCCAGATATCCATTCACTCTCTTGTTCATAAAGCTTTAATGATTCAGAGTAGAAACCAGAGTTGTTTAAAAACTCCATTTTAATTGCAACTAATTGAGAGTTCTGACCATGATCTAATTGAAGAATCTCCTCTTTTGTAAAGGAAAACTCATCAAATCCACGAATTAAAATGTAATATGTGATTAGAGGATTCTCTTTATATGGAACTTTTTCCCCTTTTCTAATGTTTTTTAAAACTGTTTGCCAAAGTTTTTCACTCTTTTCACTATCCCCTTTTAGATGATATAAAAGAGCCCCCAACATTAAAGCCTCAAGTGATTCAATTTTTATACCAATAGCTGCAGCCAGATATTTTTCAGATCTTATATACTCTCCAAAATATATGTATTCACTTAAAAAGGAGAGTTTTACTAAAAAACTATTTTTATCTTGTTGTTCTGCTTTTGTAAAATACTCTAATGCTCTATCATGTTCCCCTTTTTTTTGATAAATTTGTCCAAGTGTAAGAAGAGTATCTATACTTGAAGGAAATTTTTTCTCAAGGGTCTCAAGAGTTGTTATAGCCTCATCAATAATGCCATCTTTTAAAAATGTATCAACAACTCCATTTAAAAATGTGTAGTTTGAGGAGTTTTCAATAATCCAAGAGAGATGATTTTTATAAATCTCATTTTTTTTGCTATAAAAATATTTAAACATAAAATACTCTGTTGAGTCATATTTACCAAAAATAGATACAGATTCTTTATATAGATTTAAAGCCTGTTTCTCCTCAGATATGTTTAAAAACATAGCAATTAAATGGTAGTAGCTATCTTTTTGATACTGCTCATTTGAAATGGTTTTTGTTAAATACGATATTGACTCATTATATTTTCCCTGTTTTTTATAAAAAAGACCCAATTTAAAGTTACCAAAAGAGTCATCTTTATTTATATCAATAATTTTTTTTAGATAATGTTCTGTGTTGAAAATATCACCAGTTTCAATAAAAAGATCTACTAATTTATAAAGTGACTGAATATTTTTGTTTTCAGAGTAATCTTTTTCAAAGGCATTTAGTGCCTCTGTATATCTTTTATTTTTTAAAAATGAGATTCCCATAATATAGTAATCCTCTCTATTCTCTTTTTGATTACAAGAGAGTAGACTCATCATTAAAAATAGAACTATTATTGTTTTCACAAGACCCCCATAACAACTCTCAATACAATACTAAATTAAATATATTTTTTCTACATTTAAATAGAAAAAATAAAAAAATATAGATAATTTAATATAATATCTTTTATATTTGAGAAAAATATGATAGAAATTAGTGATTTTATCAAAATAGTGAGATAAAACATGAGAGAAAACTCAATAAAAAAAACTATAAAAAACTATCTTAAAGAGATAATTGATATATATAAACCAAATGAATCAACAAAAGTTAGCCTTTATGTTGATATATTTTTAATAATATCAATTATAACATCTTGTCTTTTAGTACCTCTTGAACACTACTATCCAAAACATAAAGATATATTTTGGAATTTAGAGCTTTTTTTTATGTATATATTTATTATTGAATATTTATTAAGATGGTATACATCTCCAAATAGATTTAAATTTCCATTCACACCACTTGCATTAATAGATTTAATTGCAATTATTCCAACTATTCTCGTTTTATCCTCAAATTTTGTTATATTAAGAACATTTAGGGGGATTAGATTATTAAGAGTATTAAGATTGATAAGGCTTTTAAAATTTTTACGATATGGATTTGTTTTATATCAATATATTATTGACCTGAAAATAAGATATGGTGAGATTAAAGAGAGATATAGATTTAACAATATAGGAACTCTATTTATATTCTCTACAATTGCTTGGATATTAGGCTCAAATATTATCTATCTAACTGAAAAATCATTTGGGGATGATATGGGACCATTCTCAAACTATTGGGATTCATATTGGAATATACTGATTGTTCTCATATCAGGTATTGAGGATAAAGAACCAATATCTTTCATAGGAAAAGTGGAGGTAACTTTTCTTCTTGTTGTTGGGATATGTTTTGTTGCTATAATAACAGGTGAAATTATCTCAATATTGATAAAAAGGCTTCAAAATATTGATAAAATAAGGGTAAAACCAAAATCAGTAAAATTAAAAAATCATATAATTATATTGGGAGAAAATGTTCACCTATATAATATTATCAAACAGATAAACTCTGCACTTGAAAATAATTACTATATTTTAATTGTCTCTGAAAAAGCAGATGAGATAAAAATAAATCCTAAAGATAACTTTAAAAAAGTTTTTGTATATCCAGCAAATCCACTTAATCCATTAATATTAAATGATATAAATCTACAAGATGCCTTTAGAGTTATAATACTTTCTGAAAATGATGATGATAATAGTGCTCTTATGAAAATGGTTGCAGTTTATAGTAGAAATAGTAAAATTCCTATTTTAGTTGAGATTAAAGATGAGGTGTCTGTATTTAAAGCCTCTTTTTTAGATACTCCAGAGTTAGTTGTAAATCGGCATTTTGGAGAACAACTTCTATCTCAAGCAGTTTTAAATGAGGGGGTTACAATTGTTTATGATAGCTTAATGACTTTTTCAAAAGAGTCCAATGAGTTTTACTCTATAAAAATCCCTAAAGAGCTTATTGGAAAAACTTTTCAAAATGCTCAACTCTATTTTTTGGATTATGATATTGAATCTATAGTTCCAATTGGGATTAATCGCTCTACTGAAAAAGAGAGTTATAGTAATTTTTTTATTAATCCATTAGGAGGTAATTTAAGTGACAATTTAGATGATTTGATTTTAAAAGAGTCTGATTTTTTAGTTGTTATTGCTTTTCAGAGACCTAAAATAGATGATATTAATCAAGAGGATATATGGAGAGGGAAGATTTTAGTAGGAATTTAAAAGAGCATATTATAATCTGTAATTGTAATGAAAAAGTTAAAAATATTGTTGAGGAGATTCATAGTAGTGGAGATATTATTGTTGTTTTAATAGTTCAAGATAGAGAGCTTTGGGAGAAAAATAGTGATTGGCATCCAATAAAATATAGTAAAAAACATTTTTTTACCACATTTGGCTCACCATTTAATCCAGAAACTCTTTATAGTGTTTCTATTGAGTCTGCAAAAGCAGCTGTAATACTTGCAGATCCACTTGAAGGAGAGCATGCAGATGCAGTTTCAACACTTGTTGCACTTAATATTGAGTATAAAAATCCCAGAGTTCATACAGTAATGGAGTTACTTCACTCAATGAATCGAGAGCATTTAAACTCAATGAATGTTGATGAGGTTGTATGTTTAGGAGATATTTCTGAAAAACTTATAGCTCAAAGTTGCATATCTCCAGGTATAAAAAACATTTTTAAAAATTTAATGTCAGCTTCAAAAGAGACACCACAGATATTTATTCCAGAAATCACAGAGAATCTTTTAGAAAAAAACTATAAAGAGTGTGTAAAATCAATTATACTTAATAATATTCCTTTTATAATTATTGGATATATTCATTTTAAAGAGATAAATAACTCAAAAATTGGTAAATTTTTGATAACAGATCCTAAAATTATTGTTATAAATCCAATAGGAGAGCAAAAAAATTATCAACTAAAAAAAGGAGATAAATTAATAATAATATCTCATAAACAACCTGATTTAAATTCAATAATATAAAAAATACAATCTATTTTTATAGCATTTTAAAAAAAATAATTCCACATATTACATTCTTGTTATTATTTTTATTTAATAGACCTCTTGCATAACCTAAAAGAAGAGAAAAAAAGAGTTTTTTTTATAT
>DYRY01000111.1 GCA_020718465.1 Anaeromyxobacter dehalogenans
TATGCCATACACACTTTTTTTTTATTTTTGGTCTTGATTTTGGGGTACATTATAGAAAAATAGATAATTAATTAAGTTAAAAATAAAATGTTGTTTTATTTTGTTTATAAATATTGTAGTATTAATTACTTTTTTGGTTTTTTTTATGAAAAAAAAGATAAATTTAATTATAGTAAAACTTGTTTTAGGTTTGGTTTTAACTTTTATAACCAGAGTTGCAACTATTTTCTCTTTTTTTGTAGTGATTGCTACTATATTTTTTGAAAGATATCAAAGTCAATTTTTAGTTTTTGGCTTAATATTATCAATTCTGTTTCAGGGAAAATTTTTATATCATTTGTTCAAAAAATTAAGAAGATCTCAATTTTTTTTACAATATATAGAGAAACAGTATCCACCACTAAGTGGTGTGTTAACAACAATCTTTGATGAAGAGTTATCAAAAAGTGGAGTTTCTCAAGAGTTTATAGAGGAGACAAAAAAAACAGGATTAGAACTTATTCAAGATCTTAAACTACTAACTATAAAACCAATAGTACCATATAAAAGCCAACTTATGTTTTTTCTAATTTTAGTTATTAACACGATTTTAATATACTATATACCCACAATAATAAAAAAAAGAGAGCTAGTTAAATCTAATTTGGCTTCCAATGAGCTTACTATTGATATTTTTAATCTTGAGGCCTCAATAACACCACCTAAATATCTTAAAAAAGAGAGCTATGTTGTTAAAGATTTTGATGGCTTTATTAAACTATATACAGGCTCTACAGTTAAAATTAGTGGTAAAATAGGTATATATGCAAAAAAATGTTCAATCCAATATATAGATCAAATATCTCCATGTGAAATAAATGATGGTGATTTCTCTGCCTCTATTGTTGTATTAAAAACTGGAAACTACAATTTTCTTTTTGAAGATGGTAGTGATGTTTTTAAAAGCTCATATATAAAGTTTGATATAATTCCTGATAAATCTCCTGAAATCTCTATTATTTTTCCTGAAAAAGATTTAACTCTTAGCACAAAAGATAAATTAGAGGTATCTTTAATGGCAAAAGATGATATATCTGTATCTAAATTACTTCTTAAATACTCTATTTTAGATGTTGAAGAGAGTTTAAAAGAGGTTGAAATAGAGATTGAACCCTCAATTTTAGTTAATGAGGGTTATGTTTTTGACCTTTCTGCTTTTGAGGCAGGTGATGTTATAACATATTATGGGGAGGCTTTTGATAATGATGAGACTTTAGGACCCAAAAGCACAGTTTCAAAATCGTTAAAAATAGAGATTCCATCTCCAATAAAAAAACATGAAGAGTTTTTAGAACAACTTAAAATGATAACTGATAGTCTTGCTATCACACTTGCAAATCTGCTTGAGATGCCAGAGCAAAAAACTACTAAAGAGTTTATTAATTTAAAAAATAGTTACCTAAAAGCAGTTCCACCACAAATAAAACTTTTAAGAAAACTTATCTCTGTTGAGAATCCACTTCTTTCAGAGGGCTCTAAAAAAACTATTCAAAATATAACAGATTCTCTTGAGGAACAAACAGAAAAAGAGTTAGTATTTCCAAATAAAAACATCAATTTAATGGTAAAAACTCTTGAGGACTCTATTTTATACCTAATTGATATACTAGATAGAGAACGATTGGAGATTATTCAGGAGTTATATAAAGAGTTAAAGGATAAAAAAGATTATCTTAAAAAGCTTGTAAATCAATATAAAAACAATCGAGATGAGAAAATAAAAAAGGAGATCTACTCTGAAATAAAAAAACTTGAGAAAAAAATAAATGCTATTCTTGAAAAACTATCTAAACTATCAAATGATATTGATAGTGAGTTTATAAATCAAGAGGCTTCCAAATTAAAAAAAATGAAAGAGGAGATGGAGTCTCTTGAAGATCTTTTAAATAATGGGGATTTAGATAAACTACTTGATAGAATAGATCAACTGGATAAAGAGCTTGATGATCTTTTAGAAGGAGTCTCTCATAAAAAAGAGGGTTTAATGGATGAGAGACAAAGTGAAGCAGAAAAAATGAGAAACAAAATGATGAATGAGCTTCAGGATCTTATTTTTGAAGAGGAGCAAATATTTAAAGAGACACAAAAACTCTCATCTAAAGTTTTAGAACATGTTAAAAAACATAAAAAAGAGATTGATGATAAAATAGAACTTCTTGAAGAGGCATATAATCAACTTTTTAACATAAAAAAATCGGTTATGAATCCATATGATAGGGCTCATCTTGAAAATGCTCAAGATGAGCTTGGAATGGCAATTGAGTCAATAAAGGCAGGAGATCCCTCATCTGGATATCAGATTTTATTAACAGTTATTGATAGATTAACCAATATCACAGAGGGAATTAAATCTATGTTAAAGTGGGGAGTTAATAATCGAAAAGATCATATTGGGAATAAAGAGTTACTTGATAATGCAGAGAAAAAAATAAAAGAGTTTCTTGACTTCTGGGATAAACTACAAAAAGATGCCTCTAAACAGTTTACAAAAGAGGAGTTAAAAAAAATGGAACAACTATCTCAATATCAAAGTGAACTTAGAAAAAAACTTGAGAAACTTAGAGAGATGGAGAAAAAACAGAATATTGCAGCAGGAGACTCAAGTGAAAAACTTGATGAGGTTGATAAAAAATTTAAAAATGCAACTGATGAGCTTGGAGAGGGAGTTCCAAAACAAGCACAATTGAGTGAAGAGGGGGCTTTACAAAAACTAAAAGAGATTCAACAGGATATGCAGAAACAGAATCAAAGTAATCAAAATAAAAATAACTCTCGACAAGAGAAAGAGAAATTTGTAAAAATCCCTTCCGAAAAAGGAAAAGGACCAAAAGAGTTGAGAGAGGATATTTTAAAATCTATGAAAAAAACAGCTCCAGAGGGGTATAAAAATGTTGTGGATGAGTATTTTAAAAACATTATCAAATAGAGATATTACTTCTAATAATATAATTTGGAAAAGTTTTATAGAGATTTTATTTAATGTAATTTTCAAAAATCTTTTAATTGTGTTTTTTAAAAAACACAATATAAAAATAGTAAATATATTATCATTATTACCACTATTTTTAATGTCAACTTCACTATTTGCCTCTAATTTTGATGGGGAATATAGAAAAATTCAAACTCTTTTTAGAGAGTGGCATCCAGAGGAGGCAAAAGAGATTATTGATAAAATTGAGAGTAAGGCAAGTGATGAGATAACATTTTTATATCTTAAGGCTAGATATTTATATTTAATAGGAGATTATAAATCAAGTGGAGAGATTTTAAGATATATTGAAATAAATTTTCCTAAAAATAGCTATACCCAACTTGAAAATACAATCGAGATTATGAAAAATGCAGAGGAGAAAACTAAAAGTTTCAAAATTTTTCAATCTGAAGATAAAATGTTCTCTGTTTTTACTCCAGAGGGAAAAAATGAGATTCTTGGTTCAATTGCTCTTGATACACTTCAAAAAGCTTTTAAGGCTCATACAACCGATTTAAATTATCCATACAACAAATCTATTAGGCTTGAGATTCTTCCTGATATAGAGACACTTGATGCAATGTCTGGTTTAACATTAAAAGAGATTCAGACTTCAGGAACAATTGCTCTTTGTGATGATAATAAATTAATGATAGTATCACCATCATCACTTGTAAAAGGATACTCTTGGCTTGATACAATATCACATGAGCTTGTTCATCTTGTAATATCAAAAAAAACAAGAAATAGAACACCTATTTGGATTCATGAAGGTATTGCAAAATTTCAGGAGAGTAGATGGAGTGGTGGTAAAAAATATAAAATTGAGAAATTTAGTGAACATATTCTTGCAACAGCACATGAAAAAAAACACTATATATCATTTGAAGCAATGTCTCCCTCTTTAGCAAAACTTCCATCACAAGAGGATGCAGCATTAGCTTATGCACAAGTTGCAACATTGATGGAGTGGGTTTATGAGAAAAATGGTTACTCTGGTATAGTCAAAATATTAGATAACTTAACAAAATATAGTAGTGATAAAAAATCTATTAAAGAGAGTTTTAATTTAACTCTTCCTCAACTTTTAAAAGAGTGGAAAAATCATATCACACACAAAAAGTATAAAACATATCCAGGTTTAATCCATAAACCAATACTTTTTAAAACAGTTGATAATGAAGAGGAGTATAAACTTTCAGAGGTATCTCTTTTTAAAAATACAAACATGCAAAAATATATTCGTTTAGGAAATATTATGTTTGATTTAAAAAGATTTAAAGCGGCTGAAGTTGAATATGTTAAAGCTCTTAAATTTAGAAAAAATGAGTATCCATATCTTGAAAATAGGATTGCTTCACTATATCTTAAAGAGAAAGAGTACAAAAAAACTATATCTCTTTTAAAATCAACACTAAATCTTTTTGATGATTATATAGATACTTACATGAATCTTGGAGAGGCCTATTTTAATCTAAATGATTTTACTCTTGCAGAAAAAATGTTTTTAAAATCTATTGAATTTAATCCATTTTTACCTGAAATATATACAAGACTTGCTGATATTTATGAAAAAATAGGTAAAAAAGAGGAGTTAGATATTCAAAAAAACAGATTAAAATATTTAAGATAGATTTTTATAGCATTTTTTAATTTAAAAAATGACAAAAAATAAAATTATTTAATCTAAAAACAATATAGATTAATTATTTTGATATTAATATCTATTTATATTTTAATAATTTCTATAAATAAAGAATTTTGGAGTAAAAAAAATTGATTTATAAATAAAAATTGATTTTCAAATTTTATTTATTCTATAATTAGTAGTATTTTTGGAGTTTAAAATGAGAAAACTGTTTGTTGTTTCAATACTGTTATTAGCATTTCCCCTTTTAGCTAAAATGTATCAATATAAAGACTCAAATGGAACAATCTATTTTGTTGATGATATCAGCAAAGTTCCTGATAATAAAATTGATTTTGCGACAGCAGTTAATTCTAAATTTCTTCCAACAAAAATAGAGGAGATTGATAAAATAAGAAGGTTAGTTCTAAAAAATAGAGTATACTATAAAGAGTTAGAGAATCAGCTTTTTGCACTTAAAGCTTGGGTACAACTAATTATAAATTCAGGAAACAGCAGTTTTAAAACATATCAAGAGAATTTTAATAATATTGATATTGAGACATATAATACAAAGAAAAAACAGATTGCTTTTGCTAAACAGTTATCAGGCTATTTTAAAATTTTTGAAAATGAGTGGCTTAATACTTATGAAGTTTTAAATTTTATTTCAAGTGGAACTCCAGAGATTGACACTTTAAGAAAAAACTTTAAAAAATCGCCAACAACACCTCAAAATATTGAGGAGAGAATTGGTTTAATTGAGAAGTGGGGAAATGAGCTTATTTTAAAAAAAGATAGTGATCAGAAATTTCTAAAAGAGAGTTTAAAAGAGCTTAATGAACGCTATGATATTCCTAATCCAGAGATTCCTGAATTAGTTAAATATGTTGATAAACTTATTCGTGAATATGAAAAAGAACAAAATCGATGAAATTTTTAAAAAAACTCAGAGTTCATATTCTACTACAAAAAGCATCAAAACAGAAAAATCTTCATAAAGCAATATATTATTATCGAAAAATTCTCTCTATTACTCCTGAAATAGTATCTGTTTATAACTATATTGGACTCTGTTATTTTGAATTATCAGATTTTAAAACTGCAGAACAATATTTTATTGAAGCAATATCAAAGTTTACCAATGAATTTAAATCTCAATATGAGATTTACTATAATTTAGCATTTACATATCATCAACAAGAAAGTTTTAAATTAGCATCTGAATACTATGAAAAAGCTATTCAAAACAATTCAAACTACCCCTTTAGCTATAAAAACTATGCCTATCTTCTATTTAATGAGAAGAAATATATAAAATCTCTTGAGATGTTTAAAAAATATTTAACATTTGAAAGAGATGGAGAGGTTGAAAATAATATCGGAGTGATATATGAGGAGATTGGAAAAACTACTGAAGCAATTAAGTACTATATCAAATCAATAGAAACAGATTCACACTATATTGTATCATATCTAAATTTATCTGACTTATATTTAGAAAAAAAAGATACTGAAAATGCTTTAAATCTATTACTCAAAGGTATTGAGAGTAATCCATATTCACAACATCTATTTTTTAAATTATCAAAACTATATCATCAAGAAAAAGAGTATCAGAAATCAATAGAGTTTGGAGAGAAGGCTGTTCATTTTGGTTCAAATCCTATTGAGATACACAAAATACTTGAAAACTCAAGAAAAGAGATTGGTGATATTGAGGGTGCTTTAAACGAAAGAGTAATAATTGATAAACTAGAGAAACAAAAACTTTTGAGTTAAAACTTTGATGATATATCTTTTTATATTTCTATCAATAATATCAAATCCAGTTGATGAGATAACCTCAATTTTAAAAGAGATAACACCATACTACTCTAATTTAACTCTTTCTAAATCAATTGAAAATGATTTTAAAGATAATCATAATCAGTTTTTCTCAACAACTTTTGAGTTTTTAGATAAATATCCACTAAATCCCACAAATTATCGTATTATTTTTTTAAGAGGATATCTTTACCATCAAAAAAAAGATTATATAAATAGTATAAAAGAGTTTGAAAAAATTTTAGGTATATATACAGAGTTACAAGATTACATACTTTTTCATCTTGGTGAGGGATATGAGGCTATTGGAGAGGTTTTAAAGGCATATCAAGCTTATGCAATAGTCTCAAATAATTCAAATTTTTTTGAGAGAGCAATTAAAAGAAAAATAAATATTCTTTTTAACTTAAAGAGATTTGAGGAGATAAGAGTATTTTTTAATAAAGAGAGTCAGCTTCTTGAGGATATAAGTTTTAGTATGATTTATGCTAAAACATTGATTGAGTTAAAAATTCATGATGAGGCAATTCTTCAACTAAAAAAAATATGGTTTCAATCTCAAAATGATATAAAATCTGAAGTTGAGACTATTTTAAAAAAGTTTGAAAAAGATGGAAAAAATATTGCAAAAATATCTACATTAGAGATGTATAATAGATGTGAATATCTTTTACAAAAAGGGGATTTTTTTACTATAAAAAACACATTTAAACTATCACAAAATATATCAAATATAACAGTTGCAAGAATTGATATTTGTATTTTAAAATCCTATCTCTATACTGGAGATATCTCTAAATCTTTACAAATAGATAAATTAAGAAAAATAAAAGAGAAAAATAATAAAGTTATCTCATATTACATATTATATTTAGAGTCACTAACACTCTATTATGAAAAAAAATATAATGAGGCAGAGAAAAAATTTCTTCAATTAATAAAAGATTATCAATTATATCCTGATAATGAAAAAATTTATGAGTATCTTATTGATTTATATTCGAAAAATGGGGATTTTGAAAAAAAATATACTATTTTAGATCAATATATAAAAGAGTCATATAGTATAAAAAGAAGGTTTTTTTTAAATGATGCTTATTGGTATCATTATAAAAACAGAAAGTATAAAAAGGCAATTTTTTATATTGATGAATTTTTAAAAACATCTGAAGAGAGTGAAGATTTACGTGAAGAGATGAGTGCAAAATACTATAGAGTAAAATCCAATTTTTTATTGAAAAATTATCAAGATGTTTTAAATCAATCTATTCAGCTTATTTCGGAAGATCCATTTAACTACTACTCATATCTATCCTATTTAATTTTAAAAGATAATCCAACTATATTCACAAAAGAGATGGTTTTAAAAAGGATAAAATCAGTTAATAAAAACCATAAATCTGTTGATTTATCTATTTTTTATAATAATAACAGAATATTAAAAATATATGAATTAATAAAACTTCGTCTTTTAGATTTAGCAAAAGCAGAGATATTTATTTTTTTAAAAAGTGCTAAAATGGATATAGAGTTTCTCTCTGCTGCTCTGTTTTTTGAGGAGCTAAATCTTTATAGAAGTTCAAGAAATCTATATTTTAGAGAGTTAAGAAAACTATCATTTTTTAAAACTTATAATGATTTTGCAATTTTTTGGCAATCATTTTATCCTAAAAAATATAGTAATGATGTTTTAAATGCCTCTAAAAAACATGGAGTTCCAATAGCTTTTATTTGGTCTATAATGAGAGAAGAGAGTGCTTATAATCCATTCGCTAAATCCTCTTCAGATGCCTATGGTTTAATGCAACTTCTATATCCAACTGCATTAGAAACGGCAGATAGAATAAAAATGAGTTTAAACTCATTTAATGATTTATATAAACCAGAGATTAATATTCCATTAGGAACAAAATATCTATCAGTATTATTAAACATGTTCTCAAATAATTTATATTATAGTGCAGCATCATATAATGGTGGTGCAACAAATATAAAAAAATGGATATCAAAAGCTCCTGAAAAACAGGATATATATGATTTTTGTGAAGATATCCCTTTTGAGGAAACAAATAGATATATTTATAAAGTTATTGGATCATATCATACCTACCAGCTTTTATATGACAATTATTTAAAGTTACATGATATTGAGATTTTAAAAGAGTTTTTTAACTAGAAAGAATTTGTAACTATTCATCTGAAACTTTAAAAAATTAAAAAAGTAGATAAAATATTTCCTAAATAAAAATATTTTGAGATTTTTCAAAAAAATATTTCCAAAATAAAAATATTTTGACGTTTTTCAAAAAAATATTTCCAAAATAAAAATATTTTGACGTTTTTCAAAAAAATATTTCCAAAATAAAAATATTTTGACGTTTTTCAAAAAAATATTTCCAAAATAAAAATATTTTGACGTTTTTCAAAAAAATA
>DYRY01000112.1 GCA_020718465.1 Anaeromyxobacter dehalogenans
TAAACTCTGAATTTCTATTTTTTTGATAAAAAAAGTTGGTTATATCTTTTTGATTAATATTATATTCTGAATTATAATTTTTTTCATGATTACATTGAGATTTTATCTCACTAAACAAACACTGAATCTCATTTATAAACTGATTATAATTATCTATTAAAAAATAGTTCATATTAAAACTCCCCCTTTTGATATTCTATATTTTTTATGTTAAAAATCAAATTATAGAGAGATTTTTTATGATTTTTACACTTATTTTTAGAGTAGAATATTTTTTTATTTAATAATTTAGATTTTCTAATATCATTTTTAAAATCCAATTGCATATATTATATTTTTTGTTATTCATAAAAAATAGGACACAATTTGGTTTTTCTTATTTTCTATTTAGATGCTTGGCTATACATTAGAAGTGGTAAAAATATCAACCACACCCACCAGAGGCAAGTTTTTTAGATTTTAAAATAACTTTTTTAGGAAACTCTATTGGTGGAAACTGTTTTAAATCAGGAAAAGAGGAGGGATATTTTGAACCCATTGCAAAATCAAATCTATATTTTAAACTCTCTTCACTACTATTTTTAATTTCAGAAACCCCTTCAATAGGATAACGTGAAAGCCACTCATTAATTCCACCACGAAGAATATAGAGATTTGTTACTCCATAGGATTTTAAAATTTTATATCCTTCTGCTGATAACCTCTCTCCATTTGAAACAAGGAAAATAACTGTTGGTTGAGGAAGCTGTTGAAACTCCAAAATGCTCTCTTTTTTAGATAACTCTTTTAATGAAACTCTTTTTGAGTTTTTAATGTGAAAAAGGTTGTAATCAGATTCATCTCTTAAATCTACAATTTTTAAAAATGCAATATCTTCATGCATTAACTCTCTTAATTCATCCACATGAACAAAAACAGCTCTATCATCAAGTAATTTTTGCTCAGTGGTTGAGAGTCGATTCCACCTTTTTTGTGGAGTTGGATCTCCCATAAAAAACAGAATAAAGGCAAAAGCAACTAAAATTGAGGCTGATGCTATTTTAATTTTGTTTTTAGGAATTAGTGATATCTCACTCCAAGGAGTTTTTTTACCAAAATAACTCTCGGCAATCTCTGCAAAATAGAACATTATAAATGCTAAAGCAAATACTAAAAATATCATTGTTCCTGTTGAAACAGAGAAAAGATCTGTTAAAAGATATCTTTTAATCTCACCTGATTCTGCAAAATTTTGAAAAAGAGGATATGTTTCTCCATAAACTGTAACACCAAAAAACACTCCTAAAACAAAAAATATACCATCAATTTTAAATGTAGAGGCCGCAACAATTGATGTTCCAGGGCAGAATCCACCAATAATAAAACCAATTCCCATTATAAAACCACCAAGAGCAACACTAACTAAAAGAGTTGGATTCACCCAAACTTTGTCAAAATCTAAAATACCAATTGAGCTACTAAAGAATATTAAAGTCATTGCAACTATAACTCCAGTAAACATAACTTTAACAACCGTCATATCTTTTAAATAGAATTGACCAGCAAGTTTTCTTGAATCTCCAAATCCACTCATTTCAAGAGTAGCCCCAAAACCCATACCAATCAACATTGATAAGGCATATAGTCCAAATTTACCTAAAGATTCTAAAGGAAACATTACTCCTCCCAAAATTTACGAAAAAAGTAAGCAAAAAGAAAACCAGTAGCAAAAAGAGAGAACATAAAAACCCAGCTTCCAACAGCCATTACTGCTCCACCACTAAGCCCCTGACCAGATGTACAACCTTTTGAAAGACGAGCTCCAAATCCCATAATTGCTCCACCAATAAAGGCCATAATCCATCTTGTTTTATTAGATATTTTAGAACCTTTTCTTGTTTCAAATTTCAATCTTTTATTAAAAAAACCAGAAATAAGACCACCTAAAAAAGTTCCAATTAGCATCCAAACAGATGCAGAATCAAAAGAATTAAGAGTTCCACCTCCCATTTTAGTAAAGTAGATATTTGTATCAACATGAAAAGATGCAACCAAATCAAAAATTCCAACTTGAACTCTACTTACAGCACCAGATGCCCCTAATCCACCACCTGTTAAAAAAAATGATAAAAAAAGAACAACACCTAAAACTACACCACCAATATATGGATTTATATAGCGTCTCTCCATAAATCCCCCAAATAGTTTTTTATAAAAAAGCAAACAAAAACCACCAAATCAAATTTATATTATAATTACTCAACTTAATTAAAAAAAAACAGTAAAAAATTAATTATAATTTATAAATCTAATTAATTTAATTGTTCCTCTTCATGCTCCTCAATATCTGCATATCCAGTAAACATAGATTTTATCTCTGCGGTTAATGTGTGTCCTGTTGTTGTCATATAAACATGAATTACAATATATGCAATAAATAGACAGGCAACTAATCTATGAATTGGAATAATATATGTTAATCCACCAATTTTTTCAGAAAACTCAGGCCATAAACCAGCCCCCCAAATCATAATACCTGTTATAACTTGAGTAGGAATTAAAATATTTAATACTGCTAGATATGTCATTTGTTGAAGTGGGTTTAGTTTTCTTTGAGGAGTTTTCTCAAGTGGATGTGGTGCTCCTTTAAAAATTCCAGAACCATAATATTTTATTTGAGCAATCATCTCTGTTATAAAACTTTTAACTGGTGGAAGAAACTGTTTTATCTCTCTTGTTACCATATAATAAAAAAGGGCAAAAATTGCATTGATAACAACAATTATAGCAAGAGTATTATGAATAACAACTACAATATGTATTGGTATAATAAAATCTTTCTCTGTAAAGTGAATTGCCATTCCTGTTATAAGAAGTAATATTACTCCACCTGCCATCAACCAGTGCCAAACTCTTTCATAAAATGGATAAAGAAAAACTTTTTTTATTTTAACATGATGATGAGGACGTTTTTTTCTAGTTAAAAATCTTATTGTTGCATGACCCAACACTCCAAATAGTGTTAAGATAATAATGAGTGGTCCAAGAGCATTAACAAATATATTTCGTGAAAAACCATGAACATAAATATCTTTTAGTCCATTTTTATAGCTAATTTTATCACCACTTTTTGATACTAACCCCAAAAGTTGAGATGGGGTTTCAAATTTATCAATTGGTGCTTTGAATGTTGTTAATGTAAGTTCATTAGAGAATCTTCCTTTTGTTCCATGACAAGCTCCACACTCTTTTTGAGCAAACTCACCTCTTAAAATCTGATGATTAACTGCAAAAGCCTCCTGTTTTGAGATCAAAATAGGACTTTTAAAACCTATTTTTTTTAGTTCATTAACAACATAATTTTTCTTACTTTCACTATCGATTTTTAGTTCATTTTTCTCTATAGTTCCATTTTTATTTAAATCAAAAAGAGAAATAAACTCTTTTTTATATTTACCATTTTCAAAAATAGCTTTTCCTAAATCATCTGATGTGATTTTTTTATCACTATCACTCCAGAAATACTCTGTTACTATATTTACAGGTTTTACTTTTTTATTATCAACCAAAAGAAAAGGGGTATAACCCTCTTGATATACAGCATTCATGTTTTTTTCGGTTGAGTTAGAACTATATTGAACTCCCCTATAATACTCTATAATATTCATGTTTTTTTGAAGGAGAGTGGAGTCTTTAAGTTGTAAAGCTGGAGAGTAAACATGAGGAACATGACAACTTTCACAAGAGAGAATCTGAAAATGTCTCTCTTTATATGGAAGAAAATCATGAGTTTTAAGTGGATCATGGCAATCCGTACAGGTTGATGTTTTTAAATTATGATTTGGTCTTAAAAGAAACTCACCAATTCTACCCTTTCGTGGATCATTTTTAAGATGTTTTAAATTACTATCCACTCTATTTTGTGTTAATGAGTTGTGTGGATAGTGACAACTATTACAAGACAACTCTTTTGATGCATGAACATCCCAAGGGGTTGCTAAACTCTCTTTTCCTTTTAAATTATAAGCAGAATCTTTTATTTTTTGTGGAGAAAATATAGCACCTGTCTCTCTTGATAATTTATACCTATCCTCATCACTAAAATCATGAGGAATTAAAAGTGGAATATTTTTAGAAGAGTATATTGAGTGACATCCAACACAATTTTTTGTTGTTGGAGCTGAAATCTCTATAAACTCTTTTTTTAAGTTACCAAAAGAGTCAAAACTATCTTCAGAAAATTTTAGTTCCCCTTTTGGAGTATGACATGTGATACAAGTTGCATCTGTATCTTTATGAGTACTATTTTCTTTGATAAATTTAACATCATGGCAGGAGCCACAAGTTTTATCCTCTGAAAATGGTAGCTTACTTTCAAGAATATTCACACCTTTATCATCTAAAAGGGGAAATTGAGGGTGAATATTTTTTAATTCATCAGCAAATATTACAGTTGATACTATCAATGAAAAAAGATAGATTAATGTTCTCTCTCTCATTTCGCCTCTTTCAATAGATTCTGTTTCTCTCTTCCACCAATTTTAATTGGATCATCAATATAACCAAGCTCTTTCCAATTAAGAACCCCATTATCAGAGTGACAACTATCACAACTCAAAGCATTCTCTTTAAGTGAAACCATATGTGATATAGGCCAATACATTCTTGTCTCAACAAAGCCATAACCACCACTATATGGTATTTTACTTGCCTCTGAACCTGCTCTTGCTGCTTTATCCCAATCATAAATTTTCCAAAAGCCATCTTTTCCAAATGTTGTTGGAGTTAATAGATGTTTATATTCTAAATCATAAGGCTGTTTTCCTGTGTGAATTTTAAAAGGCCAAATTTTTGCAGTAGAATCTGAAATAGAGCCTTGTGGGGTGTTTATATTATTCACTTTATTAGTATCCACTTTCTCAAGCGGTTGATAAAGTGTCATGTGTTTATTAAACCAAGTATATTGTGGTTTAACATCCTCTGCATATATAAATTCCCCTTTTTTTCTAAGATATTTATGGTCATCCTCCTCTCTGTTTGCATCTCCACCTTTTGACCAATCCCAATGCATTTTTGTTGGATGTTTTTTTGCATAAGTTGGAATATGACAAGTTTGACATGCAACTGCATCAGTATGGGTATCAATACGTTTATCAGAGTGTTTATGGTTTTTATGGCACTGTGTACAATCAAAACCATTTTGAGGAGTTGTATTTGTTGAGTATGATTTACCTGTGATATTGTGATTTGTTGTTTTATGGCAATCAATACACAACATATTATGTTTTCCCATATGAACATCAATTTCAGCAGTTGGATAGGCTAAACTAGAGTCTAAATCACCATGTTTAACCCCCATTCCTCCTCCACCATAGTAGTGGCAAGTTCCACAATTATCTCTTTTAGGAAATCTAACACTTTTTGCAGCATTTAAGAGATTGCTTTCTTTGGTTGGAAGACCAGCTAAATCTTTAACATAAGTTCCTGTTTGTTCATGACAAACAAGACAATCAATATTCTCTTTTTTTGAAAAATCAAAATTACCATCTTTCCAACCATAACCAGCATGGCAAACAGTACATCTTGGTTCATTTCCTTTAATAGAGATACAAAAATTGTTAAAAACCTCTTTTTTACCACTCATTTTTGCATCTCCATGCCATGTCCAGTGGCTTGTTTTCATGAAGTCACCAGCAGTATCTTCATGACATTTTAAACAGGCTATTGTTACATCTTGTGGAGTTTTAAATTCGCTTGTAAAAAAACTTGAGTGGTCTACATGAGATTTTTTTAAAATAAAACTTTTTGGATCAATTTTCTCATCACTTTTTGGAATGAATATAATAATAGGAATCCCAAAAATAAGTAGAAAAGATAGAATAATTAAAAAAATTTCTTTTTTCCCTTTCATGAAAACACCTTAACTTATCTATAAGATAGTAACATTAATTATTATTAAAATCAATAACTAATAACAATAATAAGTAATCTATATCTATTTTTTTCATTTGAAAAATTTAAATCATCAAAAATAGAAAAAAGTATAATCAATATTAAAAATAGATTTCAAAAATTTATTGACTTTATAAAAAAAAAACATATCATATTTACATGATTTTTGGCTTATGCAAAAAACATTGAAAAAATCGATATTTTTACTAATAATATATATCTTTTCGCAGTTTTTAATTCTGCATCATGCAACTCATACAAGCCATGTTTGGAATCCTGTTACTGCTAAATTTTATGATGTTGAAAAACACAGCTCTAAAAATATCTCTTTTTTAGAAAAAACAAAAATTAAAAATATCAGTTTTTTATTAGAAAAAACAAAAATTAAAAATATATCTTCTTTAGAAAAAAAAGATTATGAAAATCTTTTTAGTTCAGAATCTAAAAGTGATAATATTTTAAATACAGATTGTAAAGATTTTCTACATACACATGATTGCCAACAATTAACACTTTTTAATCAAAAAGTTGAAATTCCATTAAAACCATTCTCTTTTTTAATATTAAAAATATATAACACATATTATATCAAAAAACATATTACATCATATTTTAAACAGAATTTTCAACTAGCCTACCTTTTTGCCCCTAAAAACTCACCACCAAAAATATAGTTATTAAGAATAAAATATTATGATTTTTTTAGCTTTTTGCTATTTTTACAAAAAAAAGTGATGAAAGTGATAAAAAATCGATTAATTTTAACTATATTTGAGGCTTTATGAAAAAGTTTTTAACACTATTTTTTGTGATATTTTTTTCATCACAACTATATTCAGAAGAGGAAAATTGGGATGCCTTAATATCTCAAGACTCAAAAGAGTTCTCTGCTTCTAAAACAGAAAACTCAATGATGCAAATTATACCATCTGTAAGTGAAAATCCTGATATTGCACTTATTTTGAATTTTGGAGCAGGTTGGTTTAGTAATGAGAATAGCCCAGTTTTGGGTGGTCATGCAATCGATGAGAATGGATTTACTCTTCAGGGAGCTGAATTAAATATATCTCATGCAGTAGACCCATATTTCACTTTGAATCTTAATTTTCAGTTTGTTGGGATGCATATTGAGGAGTTTTATGGAACAACAACAGCACTTCCATGGAATTTTCAAAGCAAAATTGGTTTTTTTAATGCCTCTTTTGGTAGAGAGAATCCAATTCATCTTCATTCACTAACATATACAAACTACTCACTTATGCACTCAAGATTTCTCTCTAATGAGCATTTCAGTGGTTCTGGAGTTGAGCTATCCTATCTTGTTCCAACCCCTTTCTATTTTATGTTAACAACTCAAATATTCGACACAAGAACAAAGGCACATTTAAGAACCACCACATTTAACTTTACAAATGAACCACCAGAGTCGTTTTCTGATTTTCTTTATGTTTTGAGGGGGGAATCTTTTTTTAACTTTACAACCAATGCCTCAATCCAAATTGCAGCAAGTGGAGCCTTTGGAAAAAGTCCCTATTTAAGTGAAGGGAGAGCAACTCTATTTGGAGCAGATATCTATTGGAAATGGAGAGATATAACAGGAGCAGCAGACTCATTTTTTGTTGCATTAACTATTGAAGCTATATTAAGAGATACTCAGATTCCAGGAAGTTATGTTAGAGATTGGGGAGGTTATGCTCAATTTGACCTACAACTATCAAGAACATCACTATTTTCAATTCGTGGAGATTATATTGATACAATTAAAGGTGATATATCTGCTTTATCATCTCCAGAGAAATTAGTGAGAGGCTCTTTTGTTTTTGCTTATGCTCCAACACATTTTTCACGTTTAAGATTTCAGTATGATATTGGAAAACAGCATGAAAAAGAGATATATCATGCAATTTTTATGCAGCTTGAGTTACTTATTGGTGCTCATCAAGCTCATTCATATTAATAATTTTTATTTTATTAACATTTTCATTATGAGGTTGTAATGAAAAAAATATTAGTGATTTTTCTTTTATCAACATTTTCACTTTTTGGAAAAGTTGAAGTTGTAACAACAATTCCCGATTATGCCTCTTTAACAAAAGAGATTGGCGGGGAACATGTTAATGTTCAATATTTAGTTCAACCAACACAAGACCCACATTTTGCAGATCCACTTCCATCACATATTGTAAAACTTAATCAGGCTGATTTAGTTGTTCATAATGGAGCAGGTTTAGAGTCTGGTTGGTTACCATCAGTTTTAAAACAGGCAAGAAACTCAAAAATAGTATCAGAACACTCTATTGGAAACCTTAATGCTTCTCACTATGTAACACTAAAAGAGATTCAAAAAGAGTCTGATAGGTCTGCGGGAGATGTTCATCCTGAAGGAAATCCACACTTTTATACTTCACCAATTGAGCTTTTTAAAATTGGAAAAGAGATATCAAAAAGACTTCAGGAGATAGATCCTAAAAACAGAGAGTGTTATAAAAAAAATTGGGATATTTTTGAGCAAAAATATAATACAAAAATGGTTCAATGGATTAAAATTGCTGAAAAAATAAAGGGAAAAAAAGTTGTTGTTTATCATGAAAGCTGGATATATCTATTAGAGTGGTTATCACTTTCAAAACGGGGAGCATTAGAACCAAAACCTGGAGTTCCCCCAACAACAAAACATATTCTATCTCTTTTAAAACATATTGAATCAGAGGAGATATCTTTTGTTATGCAGGAGCTATATCATCCAACAAATCTTTCATCAATGTTTGCAAAAAAAAGTAAATCAAAACTTTTAGTTTTACCATCAATGACAGATGGTTCTATTTGGGATAAATTTGACTCTATTTTAGAGAAACTTAGTGGTGAAAAAATATGATTTTTTAGATTAGACCTCTTGCATAACCTAAAAGAAGAGAAAAAAAGAGTTTTTTTTATA
>DYRY01000015.1:0-26484 GCA_020718465.1 Anaeromyxobacter dehalogenans
AACATCTCTTTTGTTGTATCGGATGCTTTAGAGTTTAAAACTGAGACTATTTTTGATAAAATTCTTGTGGATGCTCCATGTTCTGCATTGGGAACAGTTTCTAAATATCCTGAAAAAAAATATAGTTTTGATGAGGAGGAGATTGTAAAATACTCTGAAATTCAGGTTAAAATTTTAGAAAAAGCTTTATCTCTTGTGAAAGTTGGAGGAGAGATATTGTATTGTGTCTGTACCTTTACACATCAAGAGAGTGATATGGTTGTTAAAAAATTTCTTAATAAAAACAAAAATGTTCAACTAAAAGAGTTTTCAATAACAAAAGAGTTGCTTTCTGGTGAGCTTTTTGAGATGTATGGTGATAAAAAATTTAAAACTCTTCATACTGAAACTATTTTTGATG
This sequence comes from Anaeromyxobacter dehalogenans, assembly GCA_020718465.1. Taxonomy (GTDB): domain Bacteria; phylum UBP6; class JAFGXH01; order JAFGXH01; family JAFGXH01; genus JAFGXH01. The sequence goes on from DYRY01000015.1 coordinate 401, forward strand.
GTGATATCTTTTTTATTGCTAAATTTGTAAAAAATAGTTAATTTTACATCTTTTAATCTTTTAATTTAAGTTATTTAGATTTTTTCCGAAAAGCTATTTATGAGAACTATTTTTTTACTTTTTACTCTATATTCAAGTTTTTGTTTGGCCTCTTTCCAAGAAAAAGGGATACAATTTGCAATTGAGGAGCTATTAAAAAGTAGAAACTATGAAATAGGTAGTTGTAATGATAAAAAAGATAGTGGTTGTGACTCTATTTTAGTTGAGTATGACTCTGATACTGTTTACTATAATGGTTTCAAAAGAGTAGTTATGGATGATGGTGGTGAATCTGGTTGGTTTGAAGCAACATTGGAGCTTATGATTAATCAGATACCTCACTCAATTACTACAAGAGCTGTATCAATCAACATCAAAAAAATAGATAGTAAAGAGAAAAATTCAGAAAAAAATTGGGATTTAAATTTTTTAAATGTAGCTCCATCAATTCATGCTTCATTTGGTTACAGTTTTAATATTCTAAATAGTGATGGTGAACAAGGGGATAATAGTTTTACTATTGGAGTTATTGAGTTTGAAAAAATAGTAAACATTAGTAACAGTAGTGAAATAAAATATATAATTGAGGCTATTTATAAAGAGAGTTTTGATAATTTTTATATAAAAGAGCTTTATTTTTCACAAAAACACTCTATTTTTGATTTTAAAATTGGGATTATTCCTAATAATTTAACTTTAAAAAGTGATTCAACTTGGAGATATCGTTTTTTTATAAAAGATGGGGAGGAGAGTATTGGTTTATCAAATATATCTGATATTGGATTTTCATTAGATTTACTTTATGGATATTTTAAAAGCTCTTTTGGTGTTTTAAGTGGTGTTGGTTATAAAAATTTGGATACTATTTCAGAAAATAGTGAAACACTATTTTTTGATGCTCAAATTGGAAAAAAACTGTTTTTAGGTTTTTATGGGGATTATGATATAGATAGTTCTGAAAACAGCTATAAAGCTGTTTTTTATAGTGGATTTATTAGTAGTTTTTTTAATATATATTACCGTTTTGTGTTTAAAAGTGATAAATCAACGGGAGATAAAATTGCTCACATACTCTCTACGTCATTAATATATAGCAATTTTTCAATTTTTTTTAGAGGCTTTATTTGGGACCAAAATGGCCTAAAATCAAATGACACTCTTTATGATTCAAATTTTGGAGTATCATATTTGGGAGATAATATTCTATTTTCTATTTATGGAAATGTAAATTGGATTGAAAATTTTAATCAATCGGTATCAATATTAACAGCATTTGAGTTTTGGTTTTAGCTATCAAACTGTTTTAGATATTTCTCTCCCCTTTTCTTCTTAGGTAGAAAACGAAAAGTGATATAAAAAAAATTGGTGTCATAAGGTGTTGGAATCTTTTAAGGTTTTTTGTATCTCTTTTTTTTGTAAAGCTATTTCCAGAAGCCTCAACAGTATCTCCAGAGCAGTCACCACTATCAGAATTATCATCATCACTATCATCAGTATCTCCACCGCAAGAGGAGCTTTCAGCAGATGAATCATAATCACCATCACTATCTCCAGAGCTACAATCAGATGATTCACTACTATCATCATAATCGGAATCACTTGAACCACATCCTGGAGAATCATTATCATTCTCTACACCTGAATTATCAGGGTCTCCAGCACAACTTGAGTCATCTTCATACTCATCATCCTCATAAGGGTCTGAAAAACAGCTAACAGAGTCATCATCATCATAGTAGTTATCATCTCCTGAGTTATTGTTTTGATACTCCTCTGATATTGTTGTTGAAGTTATTTTACCTTTTGAAATGAAAAATCTTCCTGTTGGAGAGTTAACATAAAAACCAAAAAACAGATTGAATTCAGTTAGCTCCTCATCTGCATCAGTTTCAATATTTAAACTGATTTCACTATGATTAAGCTCAATAAGTCCATCAGTTGTTGATGCTTGAAATAGTATCTTTCCCTTTTGTTTTTCCATATAATTTATTTTTAAATCTGGTTTATAGAAATCTAGTTGATTAGATGGGATATATATCTCAACAATAGCAACTCTTCTACTTGATGAGTATGGATCTAAAACCACATCAAAATAGGCTAACATATTACCATCACTTTGATTTGAAATGTAGGAGTCAGATTTATATGCTTTTGAGTATGATGTTGAGTCATTATATGTGATTAGTTGAAAAAAAACCTCTCCACTGTTGTTATATGTATAAGAGGAGATAAGAAGCAAGGCTATAGCCAATATAATTGATGATAAAATTGTTTTATACATAGTAATCTCCCTTTTAGAAATGTAAAACAGCAGTTAAATATAGATTCAACCAATTAAGAGACTCATCATAACCCCCTTTAACATATACTACATTATGATATTTTGATTCACCAAAAGGGAACTCAAATTGAATTTTTGCACCAAGAGATAAATTATAAGAGAGTCGATATTGATATCCAAATCCTAATTTAAAAGCATAATCTCCCTCCTCTGCCTCTAAATCTTTCTCAAATCCATACTGAAAATAGTTAAAGTAGAGATACTTTTTTGAAAAAATAAAATCAGTTAGAAGGCGATGTCTTCCTGCAAAAGCTATATATAGCCTTGTTCCCAATGCAAAATCAATAAAAGTTGTTTTTAAAAAGATAGAACCCATATCAGAATCCTCTCTTGATACTTTAAAATTTCCAAATCCAAACTCTGTGAATAGATAAAATCTTAAGTTTGTTTGAGGGATTTTTAAACCTGCTCCAAAAAGAATAGAGCCTGAAAAACCTAAAAAGTAATCATCTGATGAGGGAGAGTAGGGATAAGAGAATCCCATATTACCCTCTAATATAAAAAATGAGCCTCTTTTATTTCCAGCCTTTTTTCTATAATCACTATTTGATTTCTCATCAAATGAGTAGTCAAAATAGTTAAAATTAACTTCATCATTAATAGCATTTGGATTATTTGCCTGATCTGGTGGTAATCCCTCTGCTAAAGCTGAAATGGATATTAATGTAGCAATAAAAATCAAAAAAATAGATCTCATAATTCTCCTTATTTATTAATAAAAAATAAAATCATCATCTTTTTTTTCAGAGAATAAAATATTATTTATTATTTGTTTTATTTTTTTCATATAATAATTTTTTATTTTAAGGATTGGTTTTATGAAATCTCAATAAAAACTAAAGTATATTATTTAGTTTTCATTAATTGTATAAAATTTTATATTGTTATAAAATCTTTCATTTTTTCAAAACTTTTTTTACCAATCCCTTTAACTTTTGTTATATCCTCAATTCTTTTAAATTTACCATTTTTCTCTCTATGATCAATAATTTTTCTTGCTGTTGATTCACCAACACCATTTATTTTTTTTAACTCTACTGCATCTGCAGTATTGATATTTATTTTTATATTATTATTTGAATTTTTCTCCTCATAATTTTTATCTCCACAAGATGGAGCTAATGTTCTACCAGATTGAGTAGCATCATTATATGACAAAAACTCAATTAGGTTTTTAGGTTTAATATTTGAAAGTGCATCACAATCATAACTATAGAATAGTTTAGATGATCTTGATGAGTAGTATCTATCTTTTTTTAAAACTGCATCACCACCACTTAAATCAGCAGGAATACCATTTTTTGCAGCATCTTGATAATTATCAGGGTCATTCTCTTTTATAAAATTAAATTCATCTCTGTCAAGCTCTTCACTATCTTTTGTATCTGCAACTGTATTTGAATCATTTTTTTCAGTGTGAATTGATATGTTTTTTCCATCAGTTTTTATAATTACAGTTCCAACTTCTGATGTTATATAGGTTTTAATGTTTTTATCACTAAGTTTATTAACAACCTCTTTTGAGGGATGTCCATAAACATTTTTTTTAGCAACAGATATAACTGCAATTTGTGGATTTACTTTTTCTAAAAATTTATCAGTTGTTGAGTGACGACCACCATGATGTGCAACTTTTAAAATATCTGATTGTATTTCAGAGTGTTCTCTAATAACCGATTCCTCTGTTTCTGCCTCAGAATCACCTGAAAAATAGAATGTAACATTATTAACAATTAACTGAAAAACAACAGAGTTTGAGTTAACATCTGAACGTGTTCCTAAAAACAGATTTTGTGGTGGAGCTAATACTCTAATCTTTTTTCCATCAGAAATATTTATATTTTGACCTGATTTTGCAATAGAGTAGGGGATACTTTTATCTAAAATGGTCTCAAGATATTTTTTATACATTGTGCTTGAGTGTGCATAACCAGAGTCTAAAACTCTTTTTACTTTAATCTCTTCAAAAAGTTTTTTAGCTGAACCAATATGATCGGAGTGTGCATGTGTTGCAACAAAAAGATTTATCTCATTTATCTTTTTCTGCTTAAGATATTTTATTATTCTTGAATCCCCTTTTCCTGCATCAACAACAACAATTTTTCCAGATGAGTGATCCTCTATTAAAACTCCGTCCCCTTGACCAACATCAATAAAATGAACTGTTAATGTTGGATTCTCTATGTTTTTTACAATTTTAGTTTTTGAAAAAATCATAATGGGTAGAACCAACATTAAGATTATGGCAACTGTTCTCATATCAACTCCATAAATCAACTATTTGACGAAAATAAATGGAATTTATTCAGTAAATTCCATTTTAAGTATACATAATGCAAAAATAAATATCAATGGTTAAAAATTTATCATATTTATAAAGATTAATAACAATAGGTTAATAACCATAAATTCGACATGTTTGAAATAAAATTTATTCATTTTTAATATCATATATATTAATCTTCTTACTTTTGTGTATTATAAATCTTTTTTTACTATTTTATTTTGTATATTATGGTTCTATTTTTACCCTTTAAAAAGTTTAATAAACGCCATAAGTAACTGTTTATCAAGTTTATTTTTAAGATTTTCAACCATAAAATCAAGTGCTTCGAATGGAGTTCTTGCTTTAGAGTAGCTTCTATGTGTTGTTAAAGCAGAAAAAATATCTCCAACTGTTACCAAACGACCAAAAAATGGAATTTTATCTCCACTTAAACCATTTGGATATCCACTTCCATCAATTTTTTCATGATGATAAAGTGCAGCATCAACAACCTCTTGAGGAATATCGTAAATCTCTTTTAAAAGAATTACTCCCTCTTCAGGATGTTTTTTCATTATAATCCACTCATCATCAGATAGTGGTCCTTTTTTATTTATTATATCACTCGAAACAGTTTTTTTCCCTAAATCATGAAACATTCCCGCTTGACCAAATAGATTTAACTGTTTTGGATTATTTATTCCAACATGTTTTGCAAAAAGAACTGTATATATTGCAACATCAACAGAGTGTCGGTATGTATAAAAGTCATGAGATGAGAGTGTTAATACTTTAGACATAACATTTTTATTAGTAGTTAAAAAATCTACCATATTTGATATAAGACCTGTAACCCTCTCTTTATCTTTCATGATATCAGCATTATTAAAAAACTCTTCAACAAGAGAAACAGAGGCATTATGAAGAATTGCAGTTCTTTTCTCAAGTGGAATGGTCTCTTTTTGTAGTGTTTCTGTGAGTTTTTTCTCAACAGAGAAGTTATAGTTTCTTAATTGACTCTCTGGAATAAATATATAGTCTTGAGCTAGTAGTTTAATTCGATTAAATGAATTCTCATTGAAAGTATCACCAACTCCTAAATATTTTTTAAATGATGGAATTTCAAAAATATATATATCAAACTCTAATTGTGATCCAACTATCTGTTCCAAAAAAAATAGCCCTTTTGCTAAAAGTTTCTCATCCATAAAACAACCAAAATAGTCCTCTTAAAATATTGTCGGAATAAAAAGAGAATAGTTTAATTAATTTTATTGTAAACCATATTTATTGCCATAATCTTTTGTATTTGAATTCAAGATTTATGTGGATTTCAAGTAAAATAACAATAAAAAACTATAAAATAAACAGTAATTAAAAATTAGAGTAAGTTTTTATTTTAACTCCATGTTTCTCTGCCTCTTTCATTTTTGATGATGTTGAAGATAAATCATTTGTAACTAAAAAATTTGCATCTTTTATGTTTTTAACCTCTTCAAGGTTGGGATATTTATCAAGAAAATGTTTTTTTGTTGGAAAACCTGCCTCTTTTGGAGAACCTGTTAAGACAACTTTTATTGAATTAACTCTCTCTTCAACAATCGGAAATGTAATTATTACATTTGTCTCCTCTTTCCATTTTTTTGGAAGCTCTTCATAGTAATATTTTTCATTTTCAATAAAATATTCAACAACTTTTTTCTCAAGACCTGTAAAATGATGAGACTGTTTTAGATAATATTTTGCAACCATCTCACACATTGTCTCTCCTGCTCCATCAATCTGTTGAATTTGCAAAAGTTGTGTAAAAGTGATTGAGCGAAGTGAGTTTATAGATTCAAATAGCCTATCTAATTGTCTTCCCTCTTTAAAATATCCACTATCAATAAGTTTTTGTTGAGTTAATGATTTACTAAAAAAATCAAAAATGGTTTTAACTCCTGCTTGATACAAAGTTTTTACCATTGCAGGACCAATGTTTTTAACCTGAAGTATTGAAATTGCTTTTGTCATTTTTTTTATCTCTTTTTCAGGACATTCAGAGTTCATACAGTAGATATGTGTGAAATCGGAATCAATATGTAAATCTGATTCACAATATGGACACTCTGATGGAAGAAGTGCATTAATCTCATCTTGTGAGATATCTCCTTTTTTAACTAAACCTGTGATTTGTGGAATAATATCCCCTTTTTTCTCAATATAAACATAAGAACCTGGAAGATATGAGTTATTTATTGCATTTTTAAAGTTTGCCAAATAGGCTCTTGACACAAGAGAACCATCTAAATCAACAGGTTTTAGTATTGCTGTAGGAATAAGCTCCCCTTGAGCTGACATTGACCACTCAATTCCCTCAATTACTGTTTGAGCCTTTTGTGCAGGAAATTTTATTGCGACTTCATAGAGTGGATGGTGTTTGTTTTCACCCATTTTTTCACGAATAGATGCTAAATTAACTTTTAAAACATAACCATCTAATCGATATGGTGAATTTTCTCTGTACTCTTTCATCTCTTTATATAAAATTTTAGCATCATCTAATGACTCTATTTTACATATTTTATTAAAGGAGAGTTCAAAACCATTTTTCTCTAAAATCTCAAAAAAATCACTATATTTTGTATACTCAACTCCCAATATATTAAAAGATACAAAATGTAAATACTCTAAATATTTAGCCTCTTTTGTATCACTTAAAACACCAGCAACAAAATTTCTTTCGTTTTTAAATGAGTCATCTGAGTTTAATTTTTCAAAATCAGAAACATTAATTAAACATTCACCTCTTATCTCTAAGCTCTCTTTAAGTGTTATTTTGTTTGGAACAATAGATTTTAACTTATCTGTTACATCAAAACCAGATTTACCATTTCCACGAGATAAAGCTCTAAGTAATAAACCATTTTCATACTGTAGTGAAATTGAGTTTCCATCATATTTTGGTTGCAGAACTAAATCTGATTCCGATTTTGTGTTACTTGTCCATTTATATATTTTTTCAAACTCTCCTTCAAACTCATCATTAACCTGAATTTTCTCAAGAGATAACATTAGATATTTATGAGCAAACTCAAATCTTTTTGATGAATATCCAACAATTGATAAAACAGAGTGATTTGGGGCAACTTTTTTAATCTCCTCCTCAAGTTTATCAAATTGAGCATCACTCATTATCTCACGTCCTTCATAATAGGCTGCTTTTGCTTTCATATAAAGTTCAACTTTTTGTTCTAAGCTCTCATTATCATTAAATAGTGTTCTCATAAATATCTCCTGTTTAAAAAATAGACATATTTTAACCCCATATTTATATCAAATTTAGAGTAAAATCACAAGGAATTTGATAAATTAAATTTGCAATCTAAATCTTTTTTATATATAATAAAAAATTCCATGTTTCTTAGAGAGGGGTTATGGGAATGGAGTATGTTAGATATGGAAAATATCTTAGGCTTGAACCTTTTAAAAAAGAGTTTTATGCACAACCATTTAAAGCTAAATTTTTTGGAACAGATAATTTCTATAAAATTTTTATTTTTGAAGAGATTTTAATGGAGATTGTTGAGTCTGAACAAACATTTGGAGATTTTATGAAAGTTATTCAAGAAAACTCTAAACTTAATCATGCAAATGTTGTTCGTATTTTAGATTTTCATGATTTTCAGGAGTGTTACGCCTTAATAACTGAATATTTTCCACATGAACCACTTATAAGTCTAATGGCAACATACTATAGGCTTCAAAGAGCCATTCCTCCAATGGTTGCTGTTTTTATTGCAACTCAAGTTTGTGAAGCCCTTGATTATACTCATAATATAAATATTGTTCATGGAAACTTATCCCCACTGAATATATTAATAACACATGAAGGATTAATTAAAGTTAAAGATTTTGGTGTTTTTTCTGTTTTATCTTCAGAAACTAATGTTAAAAAACTAAATTTTAAACAATTTAGATATATTGCACCAGAGAATATTGTTGATTCTGGCATTACTTCAACGCCAGCATCTGATATATATAGTCTTGGTGTTATTATGTATGAGCTTTTAACTGGTCAAGCTATATACTCTGTAGGCTCAATTGAGGAGTTAGAGGCACAAGTTACAAAAAATGAGTATAAACCAATTATTGAGATTGCTCCACATGTTCCAGAGGATTTAGCACAGATTGTTGAACAAGCAATCTCTCATGATCCAAAAAAAAGATTCTCAAATGCACTTGAATTTAAACGAAAAATTCAGAAATTTTTGATACAAAATAATAAAATTTTTTCAACTCAACACTTCTATAATCTTATTGGAAAACTTTTTCAACCTCAAATACAGGAGGAAATAGAACAAAATAAGCGTTATGAGGCTCTTCAGTTAAGCGATTATAAAAATGTTTTAAATCATGAAGAGGAGGATGATTTTGTTCCTGCAAATGTAAATGAGGATCTTTTTGATGATAGTGAAGCAACATCTATTCTTTTTGATAATGTTGATAGTTTAAATGAGATTGATATAAAACCTCAAAAAGACCTTTTTGAGGTTAATGATAAAACAAGTATTTTAAATGATGAAGAGGAGACTGATTTTGTATCTTCACAAGTAAAAAATCAAAATCAAAAATATTCTAAAATCAACTCTATAAAAGAACAAAATTCAAATAAAGATCAGGATTTAAATAAAGAAAAAGATTCGAATGGAAGATTAAGAAATTCTCAAAAAATAACACAACCACAAAAAAAAGGTTTTGTTGAAACTGCTGAAAATACAAATATAACAGATAGATCAGCTTTTAAGTTCGAACCAGTCTCATTTATTATTGGCTTGGTTGGAGGTTTAGTTGTTGGTATTGTGATAGCTTTTTTTAGATAAAAATAGAAAAATAAAAAAAAATAATATTTTTTTTTCAAAAATTTGATTTCTTGATTTATTTTTTTGTATGCTCATAAAATGTCGGGGAGGGTCTTATGGGAAGAAATAGAAATACAACTTTGCAAAAACCACAAACAAAAGTTAAAGTCTCAGGTGTTAGAAGAAGTGCAACTATATCTTGTAAATACTTAACAAAAGAGGAGTTGGCACTAAAACAGAGATTAGATGTTGAGGAGTGGGAGATTGCACGCCCAGAGATGAGAGAGCATTGTGATAATGGTGTTCGCCCTTGCCCTTTTGTTGGTTGTAAATATCATCTGTATCTTGATGTTAATAAAGAGAATGGCTCAATCAAATTTAATTTCCCCGATTTAGAGTTTGATGAGTTAGAGGAGACCTGCTCACTTGATATTATTAAGAAAGGTGATACCACTCTTGATGCAATTGGAAAATATATGAATTTAACAAGAGAAAGAGTAAGACAAATTGAGGCTGTTGCAATTGAAAAATTAACAAAATCCAACCTATTTCCAAAAGAGGTTCTTGAGTTTTTTCAAATTAATCAATATGAAGATGAAGATAAAAAATAATATTTTTACTAAAAAATATTCAATTTTTCATGCTTAAAACAAAAATAGAACTATTATTTTGAAAGAAAATTTTTTATTTTTTGAGTTAAAAAATCTTTATCTTTTAATCTTTTTACAAATTTTTTAATTTTTATTACAATCTCTTCTTTTTTTAAAAATATCTCATTTTTGTTTTCAAGTTCATTAAAATAGTTTACAAGGTTTTCAAAAACAATTTTTTTTAATTTTAAATTATCTTTTTTTAAAAAAAATATATTATTTTCTGAAGATTTTATATCTTCAAAATTACTCCTCTTTAGTTTAATATCTTTCCATTTTTTTTTAAATTCATCTTCCAAATTCTCCAAATTTTTCTCTGTTATAGTTGGATTACAACTATATTGATATAAAATACTTATTTTATCAGAAAAATTATAATATTTATTTTTCTTTTTAAAAAACATTTAACACTCCTTGTCAAGTTATAGTATAAAAACCTTATATTTTTTTATATTTTTTTAATATTTTCTTCTTAAAGAAATCAGATAAATCACTTTCCATAATTGCATCTAAAAAGAGATTTTTTATATCCAATTTTTTAAATTGAGAGTTACTAAATAAAGAGTTTATATATTTATTAACTCTAAAGTTATTAATAATTTTAATATATAAAAAACTAAAAATTTTTACAAAAAAATATGAAATAGTTGCACTTATAAAACCAATAGCAATGCTATAATACCAATTCTTATAATAAAAACTAATAAAAAAACCAATAAAGATTGATATTATCCAAAAATATATTGGTAAATATAGTTTTTTTAACTCAAAAACATTATTAGATATAAACTCAAATATATTTTTTTTGTATAGATCAATAATGCTTTTTTTAGAGTCATAATTACCTAATAAATAAGCTTTATGCCATAAATAGAGTGTTTTATCTATATTTTTCTGAACTCCTAATCCATTTAAATAACAATAACCCAACTCATGTATAGCAAATTTATCTCTATAAAAAGAGGCTCTTTTATATAATTCAACTGCTTTTTCATAATTTTTAATAACACCTTTTCCATTAAAATAACAGGTTGCTAGATTGTATATTGACTCTATATCTTCTAGTTCAACAGCTCTATTGTAATAGTAAAATGATTTTTTTAAATCTAACTCAACCCCATATCCATTATGATATGAGTATGCCAAATTTTTTATTCCAATTATATTATTTAAAGATTCTAATTTTTTTGAGTAGTGAATAAATTTTAAATCTTGATTGTAATGAAATGATATTTCACTTAAATAAATTAGTGATTGTATATCATCCATTTCACCAGCTTCCTCTAAAAAAGAGATAATTTCATTATATAATATTTTTCCACTTTCAAGTTTAAAAATTGTTTTATTAATAATAATCTCTTTTAAATCTAAAAAAATTATTTCTCTTAAAAATCTATTCTCTTCAGAAATACTCAACTGTTCAATCATTAAATTTGATTTTATGTCAATATTCTGTTTTGAATTTTTAAATATTGAGTTGCTTATTTTTAGAAACCTTAATAAAAATGGGACATCTCTCTTTTTATTAAGAGATTTAGTCCCACTTTTTACATTTGTATTGTTTAAATTATCATATTGATAACCTAAAGAATTTAAGTTTGAAAATATATAATTTTTTTGAAATATCTTCATCACAGAATTTTACTCCATATTGGGATCATAATTTTTTTCTTGATTGCTATCCCAAAACTCAACACCATCAATATCGTATTTGATTACAAATTCATAAAATTTATCATGTGTAAACTTATAAATTTTTGTTTCAAGATAAAAACACCAAATCTCTGTAGAGTTATTACTACTTTTCAAAAAACACTCTTTATCATACCAATCTTTATCTGTTCCACAGTAGTGAATATAGAATTTTCTCTCTTTACCAATATTTTTATTTATTTGAAACTCTCCCTCAAGTATATAGAGATATTCATTATCTTCAATTGTACTTTTCTCTTTTTTGTACAAATATTTTATCTCTTTAATATCTGATTGTGATTTAAAGTTACCATTTTTTGAAAACTCTCCAACATTTGTTCTTAACATACTATCTCCATAATTATAAAAAATAGAGGTTAATTTTTTAAAATCATAACATTCATCATTTTTCATTAAATCTCTCCCTCTAAAAATTTATTGATAACTTCAAACTTAGAAGATTCTGACTCTGCCCTTTTTATAATTTTTTTACAAACACTTAAAATCTCTTTATTCGATAATGCTAAATTTTGTATTTTAGCAGCTATTTTTTTATCAATTTGAATCTCATTAAAGTAGATGTTTTCACTTAAACTAGCATTTAATTTATCTCTCTCAATCTCCTTTTTATCCTTCAATAATTTATTAAAAAGTTCTTTATAACTTAATTCAGAGCATACATAACCAGCTCTATTAAACTCATTTTTCATTATTTTGATAGAGTCATCTTTATCTGGATTAGAGATTTTTATCTGTTCATCAAAAATATCTAAAATAGAGTCATTTACACCATTTACAACACTTGTTGCACCAAAAACAATAATATTCTCTCCAATCTCTTTTATTTTTTTTAATGTTTCAGAAAAACTACTCTCAAGCATAACATCTCGAACGCCTGAAATAGTCTCTAAATCATCAAAAAATAGAATTACTCCATCTGCTGTTTGGTTAATTTTTGAGATTTTTAAAATATACTCTTTTAAATCTCCAAGTTTTTTAAGATAATCTTGTGCAATATCTTTTCCAGAAACTCTTATAAAATGAAAACTGTTCTCTCCTGCAACAGATTCAACTAAAAGAGTCTTTCCACAACCAGGTTCTCCATAGATAAAAATTGATTCAACTTTAAACTTACCAAAAGTTTTGCCTCTTTTTTTTACAAAATCAACTGTTTTTTGTATTTTTTTCTTTACAAGATCATTTCCAATATAATTTTTCATTTTTTTTGAGTTCTCTTTTTTTTGAGTAACCTCTATATTTGGTAGCTTTTGCTTTAAATCAGATATTAATGTCTCTTCATAATGTGAAAATGCATTTTTAAAATCAGTTTCAGTTATTTTATTTTTATTGGTAATTACCCTAAAACCATCTTTGCAAAAATTATCAATATCTCTTCCACTTAAACCAATACTTTTATCAAGATATTTATCATGCCAAGACTGTTCTGAAAACTTAAATGGCTTAAGTTTTAAATCAAAAATAGCCTTCATCTCATCTTTTCTAGGTAGAGATATCTCTTTTGGAGGTAATCTACTTATTATTGCATCATCAATTGATTTAACTCTATTAGTTGCTCCAATAATAAATATTTTCTGTTCACCACTTGAAAATCCATCTATTTCAACAAGAAATTGATTTACCATATCTTTTCCAAAACTATCTCCATCTCCATTTGTTGAGTTTCTATTTGGAAAAATTGTATCAACTTCATCTAAAAACAGAATTGTTGGTGAATTACTTCTTGCTTTTTTAAAAACCTCCTGAACATTTTTTGCAGACTCTCCAACAAATCTACCCTTTAAATCAGCTAAACTTGGAGCCATAAAATAACAGTTAAATTTATTTGCTAAAGCCTTTGCTAAATATGTTTTTCCAACTCCAGGAGGACCATAAAGAGTTACCCCTTTTTTTGCTTCCCTATGATTTTTCATTGCACTCTCAACTAACTCTTCAATTTTATTTTTGATTTTCTCTTCTAAAATAACATCATCCCATTCAATTTTTTCAAAAATTGATTTATCAAGAGACTCCTCAAAAAGTGATATTTTTAGATTACTTGGTGATTTTTTTATCACTGATTTTAATATATTCATTCCCTCTTTTAGAGTTTTATCACTTCCCCTAATTGCAAAAGATATGTCACTCATGTCTTTTGATGTAAATTCAATAGTTGGATAATTTTTTAACATAAATCTTGTAAAGGAGAACTCAATCTCCTCTTTATTTGGATTTCCAACATATAATACATTTGATTGTTTTAAATCAACATCAACATCAAAAGATTTCAGATGTTCAATATTCTTTAAAGATACTACAACAAAAGAGTTTCTAATATTTAAAAACTCTTTTAATTTTTTAAAGAATGGTATTTTTTTTGAGTTATCATTATCATATAAAGATGCAATCCACTCAAATCCATCAAAAAATAGAGCTATTTTCTTTCCATCAATCATTCGTTCTGTTATTTTTTTTAAAATATTCTCACCTTTTAAAAGAGATGCCTGTTGCTCTGTTTGATTAACTTGTTGATTAATTGCACTATTAGTTGTTGGTGTTGTTTTTGGAGAATCTAAATCAAAACCATCATTTTTTGGTTTTGGTAAAAAGTCACTCTCTTTTTTTTCACCACTTGCATTATAAAATGAGAATACACCTTCAGAATTTAGTGATATAAACCAATCACAATCATTCTCCTCAAGAAAAAAGTTTTTTAAATTATCTTTAAGAGTTAAAATTCCATAATGGTAATCATAAAACATATTATCATTAATTCCATTTGAGTACAAATAGAATAATCTATTGCCTTTAAGAATTGATTTTTCTAAGTTATTAATAACTCTATGATGTTCAAATCTCATTTATCCTCCAAATCTTTTGGAAATTCATTGAAATATGAGGTAATCTCACTAATTTTATCAATTAATTTACTATTTTTTACTCTAGCCTGATTTAAATTCTCTGCCATATTTTTATACTTTTTCTGTTCCTCCTGAAGATGTTTTTTCTCAATTTCAAGATTTCCAATATAGTCATTGAGTTTATCTCTATTATTCTCATTTTTAAGATTCTCAATCTCTTGCTCTAAAATGTTTTTTCTATCAATTAAATCTCTATTTTGTTCTCTAAGATTTTTAAGTTCAGCAATTTTAATATCTTGTGCCTCAATCTCTTTTTTAATTATTTCAACTCTTTTATGAAAATCATTGAAAACTTTTGTTGTTTCTCCTGAGGTTATCTCTTTTTTAAAATCAACTAAAAACTGATAAAGTCCATCTGTTACTTTTAAAGAGTCAACAAAAGCTGTATCAGGCATCTCAACCTGTTTTGATGATATAATTGCTTTTATTAATTTTTGTGAAAATGGAAAAAGTTTTAACAGATTAATATAAACAGTATTTGAATAATCAGAATGTTCTCTTAAATAGTCAACAAATGCAACACTATTTCTTGAATAGTACTTTAAATTAAATAGAAAACTGTCATCTTTTTCATAAAAAGAGTCATTTTCTAAATATTGTTCAAACTGTTCTGAAATTAATTTCTCAATTAAATATGAAACATCTGGTGTTATCATTTTACTCCTTTATTAGTAAAAAATTTATAAATAGTAATAATTAAAAAAACAATACATAGAATTTTTCATAAAAATAGCATTAAGAATTTTCTATATATCAAAAACATAATAGTTTATGTTTGTTTTTCCAATTTGTTAGTTTTAGTTTCTACTTTGTTTAACTTAGTCTCTAATTTCTCTATTTTTTTATTTAAACGCTCTAAAAGCTTCTCATTTTTCTCATTTAAAAAGGATAAATCTTTTATCTGTTTTGTTTTTAACTTATCCTCTGTTGTCAAAGAGGAGTAGCTTTCTTGAAGAGTTTTTTTATCAAAAATTAACTGCTCAATACTCTGTTCTTTTTTTAAAAGTTTACTCTCTAAATCATCAAACATTTTTTGAAGTTTAGATTTTTCAGAGTTTAAATCTTTTATCTCTTTTTTTGAATCATTAAGAAACTCTTTTGTTTTTATAAGCTCTGTTTGGAGATTTTTTAACTCAATCTCCTGTTTTAATTTTATATTTTTAAACTCTTGAATAGTATTACTACTCAATATTAACTCCGACTTAAACTCTTTTACAATTTCCTCTTTTGAACTACTCTCATCTTTTAGTAATAATTGATACTCATTAAGTTTTGAAAAAAGATTTTTATTCTCCTCTTTTAAAAACATTACCTCTTTTTTATATTCTTCCAAAAAAATATCTTGATTTTTTAAATAGAGATTTTTACTGTTTTTCTCATTAATCTCTTGATAAAGTTGTTGAATAAGCTTTTTACTCATCTCACTCTCTCTTTCAAAATCATTAATAAGTGATTTCATAACAGCAATTAAATTCAACTGCTTATCAAAAATATTTTTGCTCTCAATCTCATTTTTTATACGTTCAACCCTTGAATAGATTTCATTAAATGATTTTGTTGTTTCAAACGAGAACTCTTTTTTCCAAATATTTAAAAAATCATAAACTCCATGTGTTATTTTAATAACATCAATAAATGCTCTATCAGGATGTTCAATAATTTTTGATTCAAGAATCTTTTTAATAATTTTTTGAGAAAATGGAAGTAAAACCAAAAGATTCTCATAAATTAGATTTATATCAACTCTATTATTAAAATGATAATCTCTAAAATCATCAATAAATGATTTAAAATTTTCAAAATCACTCTCACTACTCTCTAAATTTAATAAAAAACCAATTAAATTAGAGGTCTCTTCTACATCCAAGGTAGATAGAGTGATTTTTGAACTAGATAGCAAACTAAAAAACTGATCTTTTTTCAACTCCATCCCCTACTTAACACCTTTAACAAGAGCTTTAAAAGTAAATGTTCCCTCTTTTTCTTGAATTGCAGGGAAATATATCTCACTCCATTTACTAAAATCACCTCTTGGATCTTTACTATCTCTCATTAAAACCTTCTCAAATTTCTCCGATTTTGGAGAGTAAAAAACATCAAAAAAGACTATATTCTCTTTTTTATAGTAGCTATTTAGCTCATCATAAAGCTCCTGCTCCTCTTTTGTTATTGGAGTTAAATTACTTTGTTTCTCTTTCTCTATTGATATTTGAATTTTCTTTGCAAGATAAAACTCTTTTCCTAAAAATTTTAGCAAAGTCTCATAGTTTTTAAAATTCTCTAAATCTTTACTCAATCCACTCTCTTCAGTAAAGTTTTTAAGAGTTGGGCAGTTAACTATTTTTGATAAAATATCTCTATGTTTATCTACAGTGGTTTTTACTTTTGAGAATTTTTCACTCTCTTCACTAATTTTTTGTGATAGTTGACTGTTTTCACTCTCTAAATCTCTGTTTTTTAATTCCAATCTATTTAAATCCTGTTTAAGATTTTTCTCTATATTTTGAGAGTTATTTAGACTATTTTTTAAATTAGATAGATCTTTCTCTAACTCACTATAGCTGTTTTTTAATTGTTTACTCTCTGCTTCTGATGTTTTTAAAACAGTTTTTAATTTATCATTCTCAAACTCTAAAGTAGATTTATCACTCTCTAGTTTTTGAACTTTTTTTTGAAAATCATCCCTTTCCTCTGAAATTTTATCTATTTTTCTCTCCAAATCTGCTAATTTAGAGCCTTTTTTTTCAGATGATAACTTCTCACTCCTCAACTCCTCTAATCTATCTTTTAACTCTTGAATCTCTTTGTTTAGCGTTAATATCTCTTCCTCTTTTTGTACCATTTTTGAATTAAAAGAGAGATCATCTCCATCAACTCCTAACTGTTTTTTTATTGCAAAAATATCATTTTTAATTTGAGAAAATTCCGATTGGTTAGAGCTTTTTATTATATCCTCTATTTTTTTTAGGTAATCACCAAGAAAAAAATCAAAAATCTTTTTTTTGAACTCATCTAATGCTGATCCTAAACCCATTATAACCCCCATAATAAACTCCTTTAATGACTCTGTTGTTGTATACCTACTGTTTGTTTTTGTTGCATTTTTTGAGAATATAAAACAGAATTTCCATTTTTTTTAACATCAGTCATTGGAACTCCAACACTATTCATATCTTTTTGAATATCTTTCCAACGAACATGGCATGTGTTTGATGTTCCCTCTTGATGGTCTAACTCAATTATAAACCCTTTCTCCTCATCATAACTTATATTATCAAAAATAATAGTATCACCATTTTTACATGTCATTTTAAATCCATTTGCCATATTAACACCATCTCTTAACTCAATATTAGTGTTAAAATGATTCTTATTCATAACATCTCTCATTGAGCTTGTAAGAGAGAGTAACTTTAATGTTTTTTCCTCTAATGCCATAAAGTTTTTGTATGAATCTCCATAGATTTTTTCAGATTCAGATATAATCTTTTTAGATTCAGAGAATTTCTCCTCTTGTAGAAGCTGTTTTGCCAATTTTATTTTTGAATCAAAACTTGATTTACCTGATGTTTCAGAGTATTTTCCCTCATAATCAAAAACAGAGATTTTATCCTCCTCCACACCCCTAAATTTATCCATTGGCTCAATACAGTTTTTACTATTTGCCCCATTTAAAACTCTCTCCAAATAGCTCTCTGTACTATTTTTTTCAAATAACCAAACACTATATATCTCACTAATACTCTGTTTTAAAATTGAAATCTCTTTTGATACTTTACTATATGATGATATAACACTAACATCAGAAGCTCTATTAAAATTATCAATTAAAGCTTTAACTCTACTATACTCATCTTTTTTAAATTTATTACCCAAAACAGAATCAATATCATCAAAAAAGATTGATATATCTTTTTTTAGCTCAGAGGCTCTCTCTCTTTTTTCTGATATATCTTTACCTCTTAACTCTAAACTATTTCCCTCTTTTATTAAATCCTCCATACTTTTAACAATCTCTTTCTGTTGAAAAAATGAATTTTTAACTACATTGTAGATATCAGTGATTTCTTGAGAGTTATTATGTTTTTTGATTTTTAACTCCTCATAACTTTTTTTCAAATTTTGAGCTTGGGTATATTCAGAGTTGCAATAGTGACTTTTATTTCTAATTGATGCTCTTATTGTATCTGATTCATTGTTATTTTTTTCAATCTCTCTATCAATTGCTTTATTATCCTCTTTTATAGATCTTATTTTTTCTGAAAAATCTATTTTTACTAAAGATGTTTTTAGCTTATTAAACCTACTTTTTAAATTTTCATACTCATCTTTAAACTCTTTTTGAGCATTTGGAAAATTTAAAAAAATCAATCCTTGGCCTCTTGCTATAAGAGAGTTGCTCTCCTGTAGAACCAATTGAATCTCTTTTTCGATTTGATCCATTTTACTATCCATCTGCTCATGTATAGCCTGTATTATACCCTTTAATGCTTCAATTACAGCTGCAACTTCACTACTTTTTCTACCACTCATTTATCCTCCATTAAAATAGCTTTATCAATATTTTTAAGTATATTTTGATCCTCTTTTGGGGGAATCCCAACAATAAAAACAGAATCTCCAATATCAAACTCAACTGTTCTATTTTTTGTTGAGTATAATTTCTCTCTATATTTTATATATTTATCTGATAAAAAATGGAATTTTTGATTATCAGAGCCACGATATATTGAGTTACTATTTTTATCATCAATATACTCACCATCAACTAAAATATCTATATTTTCTAATATAGATAAAATAGAGGAGCTATTTTTAAGATAAAGCTCCTCTAAAGTATATCCTGTATATATCATTATATCTAAATGGGTTTCGTTTTTTATTTTTAAAACTAAACCCATTAACTCCTCTACTTGTAAAAATGGCTCACCACCACTTATAGTAACACCATTAATCCCTTTTACTTTTAATATATCAAAAAATATATCATCAATTGTAATCTCAACACCACCACTACCTATAGATTGTGTTTTAGGAGAGAAACAGTTAAAACAGTTTCTTTCACACCCCTGAACCCATATAACAAAACGGTTTCCAGGACCTAAACATCTACTAGTTGATACAATATGATGAATATACATAACTTTATTTAATTCCTTTAACAAGAGCTTTAAAAGTGAATGTTCCCTCTTTTTCCTGAATTGCTGGAAAATATATCTCACTCCATTTACTAAAATCACCTCTTGGATCTTTACTATCTCTCATTAAAACCTTCTCAAATTTCTCCGATTTTGGAGAGTACAAAACATCAAAAAAGACTGTATTCTCTTTTTTATAGTAGCTATTTAGCTCATAATAAAGTTCCTGCTCCTCTTTTGTTATTGGAGTTAAATTACTTTGTTTCTCCATCTCTATTGATATTTGAATTTTCTTTGCAAGATAAAACTCTTTCCCTAAAAGCTTTAGCAGAGTTTCATAGTTTTTAAAACCCTCTAAGTTATCATTTAATCTACTCTCCTGATTAAAGTTTTTAAGAGTTGGGCAATTTATTATTTTTTTTAACAACTCTCTGTAGGGATTTTGAATAATATTTTTAGCACTATTAAAATCACTCTCTTTATTTGAAAGGTTTTTTTGAATCTCATTTAAACGGTTTTTTAGTTTCTCTGTATCCTGCTCAGTTGTTTTTGAAATATCAGATTTCTCTTTTTCAGCTGTTTTTAAAATATCAGATTTCTCTTTTTCAGCTGTTTTTAAAATATCAGATTTCTCTTTTTTAAGTGAAACTATTTCCTCATCCTTCTCTTTGAAAACTCTTTCAGAATCATCATTGATACCTTTTTTATCCTGTTCTAATTTTTCAATATTTTTCTTTAAGGTATTAATATCACTCTCTTTTTTTCTTAAATCCTCTTGAAGTTTTGTGATTATTGTTCCACCATCGTTTGCTTTTATGATAGCATCTATTAATTGAGATTCTAGATCTTTATTCTCCTTTTTTTTCTCTTCTACTAATTGATTTAGTTTTGAAATATCATTAATTTTCTCTTGATTAATATTTTTTTCAGATTCAAGCTCTTTACTTAAATCATCTTTTTTAATATTAAGATCACGAATCATATTTACTTTTTCATCTAAATTAGTTTGAAGCTCCCGATTTTTTAAATTCAAAGTGGTTATTTCTTCATATTTCTTTTTTGAGTTGTTACTTAGATTTTCAATTTCATCAATTTTAGATTTTACCTCTAACTCTAAAGAGTGAATTTTTTTATTCAGCTCTGATAGTTCAGAATCTTTTTTAAGAGTTGTTATTTCATCAATTTTTGATAGAATTTTTCCTAACTCTAAATTAATTTTCTCTGAAAACTCCTCTTTTAAGCTATTTTTATACTCCTCAATTTTATCAAATCTACTACTTAAAGGGTTAACAACAACATCAGAAAGAATAGTTTTAATACTATTAATAAAATCATTAACATTAAATCCAAAACTCATAACAATCTCCTTTAAGAGTTTAATTTGTGTATTTCTGTTGAAAAATTACTATTTGGTGCCTCTTTATTTCCTAAACACCACTCAATCTCATCAACATTTTTCGGTTTTAAGTATAAAAAGTTACTCTCTTTTAAAATATTCACATATTTTGATAAATCTATTGTTGAAAAATTCAAATCAATATGCTCTTTATCAATATCTCCAGGGGTTGTTGTAAAATAGATATCAACTTTTTTCTTAGGAACATTCACTTTTCTAAATTTAGTCCAATGAGATGATATATCCCCCTTTTTAAGAACCTCCTCAAAAACATTCTCATCATTTAGTGAGCCAACTCTAAAACCAATTCCTTGAGATCCATCCTCTCTTTGATATGCACGTTTCACATATATATTTCTATCCTCAATCTCTATAATTCCCTTTGCAACAGCATTTTTAGGTTTTACCCCTCTCTCCCCCTGTTCATTTATAAAAAGTATTTTAGCTCCATTTTCATTTTCACTAAACTCTGGAAACACTTTTTCAAAAACCTCCTCTAACAACCAGCATTTTGAGGCATTTCCCCCTTTAAAAATTTTAACATCTGTTATATCAAAATCTTTATTAAAACCAAACATTTTTAAACTATCTATATTTTTTGTAAATGTTCTCTCCAAAATATCTCTAAAAGAGATAACACTCTCCTCAAGTTTTTTATAAAGCTTATCCCCTAAATCATCTTTAACAACAGTTAAAGGTAATTTACAAGGTTTATCATCAATATCCATAAACTCAATATCCAAACTTGTTTCAACTTTCTCAACAATATTCATAAAAAATTTTCTTGAAAATTTCTCATTTAATAGTTTTAAATTTGAGTTTGCAACAACAGATGATTTTGGAAGCAGATTATCTGGAAAATACTCAATTTTATCCTCTCCATCAGGAATTATGAATGGAATTCTATTCTCTTTCATTAAATCTTTATTATCTCTATATATTTGGTATGATAATCTATCAATAAGATGCTCTCCCCCAATATTATCATAACCATCAACAGCAAAAACATCTATTGTTTTCTCACAGTGAGTCTCAATATCTGAATTTTCATCAATCTCTCTATATATTCCAAATGCAAAATCTAAAGTTCCACCACCAAAATCAAAAATAGCAAAAGGGGATGGCTCTCCATCTCTTCCAATTTTAAACCCCTCTTTTCCAATAACACCACCAACAAAAGCAACCGACTCCTCAACATCAATATCAACACTAATTTTATCTTTTATTGGGAGTGGTAGAGCTCTTGATAGACCATATTTTAAAGAATCCCTTATTTTCTCCCTAACACTCTTTTTAAATTTAACAGGTGTTGATAGTTTATAGTTTGTAAAAAGCTCCCCCTTTGATTGTCTATTTAGTGCTTTTCCAATAAGGTAGCCATAAAAAGAGATTGGATTAAAATTTTCATGATTTTCAGCATCAATAGAATCGATTAGATTTATAAACTCTATTCCATTTCTATTATATGGGTTTATTTGAGGGTTCTCCCCTCTTTTATCAATCATGTTTGGTATGTTTTTCAAATTTAAAATTGCAGAGCGGTAAAATCTTGAGCTTGCATCACTTAAGTAGTTTCTTGTGTCATAGCCCTGCCAAAAATCTCCAAAATCCAAACTACTTCCATCACCTATCAAAAAGTGTGGAGCTATCTCATTTTTGGGTTGCCAAGAGTGATATATTTTTTCCCAGTTAAAAATATTTACTGCTGTTGGGTTTTCATAAGGATCCTCATAAAGCTCATGTTTTTCATGTGTTTTTTTCCAATCCGCCTCTGTTAATGGATTTGTCATAAAAGTCATTAATCTAATTCCACCAACCCCTTTATAGGCAACACAAGTTGATGATGTTCCAAAATCTATTGCAACACTACTGTTTTTTCTCCAACCATCACTTATTTCAGGATTAACAAAAACAACATTAATAGGATACTCAACTCTTTCAAAATAGTTCTGTTTTGATTTATAGGTTATTTCAAAAATAAAAATCCCTTTAAATGTGAATTTGGAGTCTGTTTTTTTAAAAAACTCTGCAATTTTATTTGTATCAATATTTATAAAAAATTGATTTTGCAAATTTTTATAACAATCTTGATAAATATCAATCTTACTATTATTTTTGTTTTTCCAAATAAAAGAGGCATTAAACTCAACATCAGAGATTGAGGCTTTATCAAAAAATTCAGAATCAATATTTGCCTCAAATCTTCTTATTGAGTTTCCAATCCATAAACCACTTGAATCTAAATCTCTCTCACCCATTGTATCAAAACCTAAAATCTCTTTATCTGTTATGTCAGTAATTTTTATTTTTGGTATAGAGTAATCAAGCTCCATTAACTCAATATCTTTTAAAAAAGGGGCTTTATTTAACTCCTCAATTGGTTTGTTTTTAAGTGTAGATAGTGGATAACTACTCTCTTTTTTGTTTAATGTAAAGTTAATAACTGTTTTTTCTTCAACTCCTTGAGGAATTTTAATATCTGTATCATCATTTCCCTCAATAATAAATTTAATTTTTTTTCCTTCTGTTAACTCATGTTCAAAACTTATTGTGTCAATTTTCATAAAACCTCCAAATAAAGTGTAATTTTTTTACAACAATAACTAAACAAATTGATCAAAGCATTTTACTTTCCAATATTAAATATTTTTTTGTTTCTCCTCGTTTTTTGAATATATCTCATTAACATTTGATATTAAATTATAGTTTAATAGTTCATACATTTTTTTATCTTTAGACAATAAAGCCATATCAGAATAGCTCTTTTTTAACTCCTCAGAGGCTAAAAAAATGTTTCTACAAATCTCAATGTATCTATCTACAATTGATGTATCAATCTGAAGTTTTTTTGAAAACTCTCTAAAAAAAAACTCCTCACTTTTTTGAATCTCTCCATCCAAAAATGATATTGATATCAAATCATAAATTAAACACTCTTTAAAATCAGATAATTTTTGTTCAAACTCTTCTAAAATTTTAGATAGTTGTAATCCTCTATTTTTTTCTATAAAATCATCAAAATCTTTTACTTTCATTCCGAAAGATAAAAAATACTCCTCCAATCTTATAATATCTTTAGCATAAATATGTTTATCAATATCATCTAATGTTAAAAATGTTAAAATTTTAAGATATCTTTTTTTTAACTCAACTCTCTCTTTTGATATTGGATGACTATATTTTAGTTGATGTCCCTTCTTTTTTAGTAACAAAAGCTCTGATAAGAAGTTTTTTAAAATGTTGCTGTTTTTTGGACTATTATCAAGCTTAAAAACTCTATTATCAAGTTTTATTTGAGACTCCTGTAAACTAAAAGATGTTTTTTTACTATTGCCAAGGAAAATAGTAGCATCAGAAGAGGATTCTGTAATCTCAAATTCATCTATAAATCTTTCATCAGTTCCAAACATCAAATTATAATATATCTTATCTTTTGTGATTAAAACCCCTTTTCTTCCATCACTATTTGGTGAATCATCAATAAAACATAAAATATCCCCAACTCTTGAATTGATAAATTTTGATTTTTTTGCTGTTACATTAAAACTTTCAATAAAATTTATAATTTTAAAGTCTGTTGATTTAAATGTAATAAAGGCATATTTTTTTGATATTTTTGACAAAATATATGTTGTATATTTTTTATTATCAATCTCATCTTCAGAAAGAATAACCCTTTTTGATTGAGTTGAAGTATTAAACTCTATTGTTTTTGAAAAAGAACAATCTTCATATTGATAGTTCATAAAATTTAATTTTGAATAATTATAAGACATTTATTCCTCATAAAAAGACTAATAAAAGTTCACGATAACATTTTTCTACTTTTTTTCCAAGATAAAACTGTTTTTTAATTAAAATATTAAAATATCAAATGAATTTTTAAAATCTTTATTTCTCTATAAAAATAGGTGTCAAAAAATTGTTACTAATTAATCTGCTTAATTATACTTTTTAATAAATATTTTTTAGATAACATAAAAATTTGACATTTTTTCTTTAGATTGTATAATGAGATTGATTTTTAGGAGAACCAAAATGAAAAAATATCTCTTTTTACTATTTTTCTTTGTGTTGTACTCTTGTGGAGATACAAACACAATCTCATCCACTTGTAATGATAAATGTTCTCAAGAGGGAGTTCTCTCTTGTAGTGGAAAAAATATTCTTGAGTGTAAAAAAGACTCAAAGGGCTGTTTAGACAATGTAGTTATATCAATCTGTGGGGATTCTCAAAGTTGTATGCATGGAGAGTGTTTTACAACATCTTGTGATGCTCCAACAGAGTGTGTTGAAAATCAGAAAGAGTGTGTTTCTGACAACTCATTTAAGGTGTGTGGAAACTTTGATTCTGATATTTGCCTTGAGTGGAGTGCTGAAACTCAATGCCCTCTAAATAGTGTTTGTGATAATGAAAACTGCATTCAACTATCTGTTTGTGATGTTGCAAATTTAGAGTGTGAAGGAAATAGACACTGTGAAGATGTTGATGGAGTTGCAACTTGTGTTTGTGATACAAATTGGTGGGGAGTTGATTGTAATTATGCTTGTGAAATCTCAAACGGTGGTATTGAAATTTGTGATGGAAAAGATAATGATTGTGATGGAGTTGTTGATATTGGCGACCTTGGAGCCTCATGTTTTGATGGATTAGGTGAGTGTAGAAGAGATGGTGTTCTTGTTTGTGGTGAAAATGGGGAAGTTATTTGTAGTGTTCAAGCAGATTTAACACAAATAATAGATGAGATTTGTGATGGAAAAGATAATGATTGTGATGGAGATACTGATAATAATTTAAACGCT
>DYRY01000015.1:26584-31306 GCA_020718465.1 Anaeromyxobacter dehalogenans
GTTGGCAAGATATCTACACAAATATCACAAATTATCAGGCAAATGAATCAAGATGTGATAATTTTGATAATGATTGTGATGATTTTATTGATGAGGGTAATATTATTGAGATTTGTGAACACACATCTCAAATTGATGCCTGTATATCAAACCAATGTACATCTATTTTTAACTCTGTTGACTCAATTGTTGCAGGAAGTGAACATAACTGTGCATTAAAAAGTGATGGTACTCTCTACTGTTGGGGTAGAAGTGATAAAGGGCAACTTGGAAATGGTTCAACAGTTGAAAAAGAGAAACCAACTTTAGTTATATTTCCCTCATCTGAGATTAATGATGATTTTGAAGTTGCAAAAATCTCTGCAAATGGAAAAACAAACTGTGTTATAGATTCAGAAACTAGAGCTTGGTGTTGGGGAGACAATAATAAAAAACAGATTGGTGCTAATATTGATGGAGACCAAACTACTCCTAAAAAAGTTCAATTAAATAATGGTACGAACAATTTTAGTGATTTAGATAGAATTTTAGATGTTGCAAATGGTTTAGAACATAGTTGTGTTATAAGAGAGAGCCAAATGGGAACAGCCTCTTGGGTATATTGTTGGGGAAATATGAGTTATGGTGCATTTAAAACTCTCTCAACAACAGATCAGAATTTTGCATTAGAGGGACCAAATGGAAAAGCTCATCTCTGCAAAACAGATCCATGTAATCTTGATGGAGATAAAGCAGAGATAATGTATATTAATAAAATTGTTTCAGGAGAAAGACACACATGTACTCTCATGAATGATAATCCATCAACACTTGGTGTTAGTGAAGATGGTCAAATTATTTGTTGGGGAGATAATAGTTTTGGGCAAGTTGGTGTTTCTAATAACTCTGGTCTTGAGATTACTAATTTTAACTATTGGGGAAGAGTTGTAATGTCGGGAAGTCAACCATTGATTGCAAAAGATATAATTGCTGGAAAAGAGTTCACTTGTGCAATCACAAAAATTGAAGAAAAACTATTCTGTTGGGGAAGGAATAATCAAAAACAGATATCAGACTCAACAACTCAAACTTATTTAATACCAACATTAATGGAAAAGCCACATTATCTTTATTTTGCATCTAAAAATGGTGAACACTCTGTAGGAACAACAACAAATGGAACAACAATTATTTGGGGTAAAAATAACCAAAAACAGGTTGCTAACACAACTAATTCTCCCGAATCTAATACAACTGAAAATATTGAATCATTAGATGGAGCATTGGGAAGTGAGTTCTCCTGTTTTTTAAATTACCATAATGAAGATATTAATTATGTTCAATGTAAAGGTAGAGGAAATAATGGACAACTTGGTAGAGGAAACTCAACTGATTCTCCAATTTTATCTCCTGTTTTATCTGAATAAAAATCATAAAGCTTCTGTTTTTTGTTTCTAATAAAAACTATAAAGCTCCTTCACAATCTAAAATCTTCTCAACCTCAAAAATAGATACTACAACTAAAAATTAAATAATTTTTCTTAATTAAATTCCTATAATTATTATTATATCTTAACTAAATTAAACTCCACTATTTATTTTTTTCAAAAATCCTTTTTAGTTGCTCTTTAGCATAATCATCACCAAGTTCAGCCCCCTTTTGATATGATTCTACTGCCTTTTCAATATCCAATTCAGTTCCAAAACCATTTTCATAACAGTATCCTAACCAAGAGTAACCATTTCCATAACCCATTTTTGCTGCAGATGAAAAAAATGAAAATCCTTTTTCTCTATTCTGTTCAACCCCTAATCCCTCAAGATATATCTCTCCAACTCTAACAAGTGCAGGAGGATATCCTGATAACTCTTTTCTTAAAAACCAACCTAAAGCAGTTAAATATGCTTTCTCTTCATAATATGTTAAACCTAAGTTGTATATTGCATCTTTTTCACCCATTTTTGAGGCCTCTTCATAAAATCTTCTTGCCTCTAAAATATTTTTTTCAACCCCTTTCCCATGGTAATAACAGTAGCCTGTAAACAGAAATCCAGAGCTATATTTTCCTTTTGCAGCCATGAAAAATAGTTCAAAAGCCATACTCTCATCAATCTCAATTCCCATTCCATGAAGATAGAACTCTCCAAGAGAAACATAACCCTCAAGCCAACCCAACTCTCCTGCTTTTAGAAGCCACTCCTCTCCTTTTGCAACATCTCCCATTTTCCAATATAACATTCCTAAATTATATATTGCTTCATTACTTCCTAAATCAGCACCAACTTTATACCAATTCAAAGCAATTTGAAGATTTTTTTCATCATCATTAAAATTATTGCTATATATATAACCCAACCAAATAACTGATTGTAAATCTCCCTCTTTTGCTCCCTGTTCAAAATACTCTATAGATTTGTTAATATCTTTTTGAACTCCAACTCCATTAAAATATAGCTCTCCTAAATTTCTAATTGAGTATATATCTCCCTTCTCTGCTCCACTTTTAAAATAGTTAAAAGATTTAAAAGGATTAAAAAGTTTTGGATGATTTCCATAAATATATCCAAGCCAAGAGTCTCCTAAAAAAAACTCCTCACTAGAGATTTTTGTAAAATACTCAATAGATTTAGCACTATTTTTTGAAACACCATAACCAAAATGAAGATACTCTCCAAGATATAGTTTTGCAATAGGATGTTTTTGAGAGTGTTCCATCCATAAATAGGAGTATTCAGGAACTCTATCAAAACCAATACCAATATCAGAAAGGAGTGCAAAAGAGATTAATTCAATATAGTTATCTCCGTTTTTAGGATTATAACCACTACTTAAAGCCAAACTAATCCAGATTTTTCCCTCTTCTGAATCTTTTGGATAAAACTCATGAAGAAGTAATCCCAACCAAAGTTGAGCCAATGGATTTCCTTTGAAAGCCTCCGCTCTAAGAGGTTTTAGAGTGTTTTTATCTCTTTTTTTATAGCAATCAGTAACAGCTTTATCTATATTTTCAATGTTTAGATTACCTTTATTATAGATATAACTATTTTGAATCTCTTTTTGATTCTCAAATGTTGGAATTGTTAAAAAAACTATATCACTCCAATAATCAATATATGGTATAGGCTTTTTTTTATTAGATATCTCTTCCAATTTTGTTGTATCAACAATAGGTTTTAGGCTTTCAAGCAATCCAACAATATAAGTATAAGTTCCCTCACCTTTAAAAAAAGAGATTCGTTCATTCAACTCATTTAAAGATAGTAAGATTGTCAATAATATTATCATAATTTCCCTTTTAAATTAAAAATAGATAAAAACTCCAATTAAATCTAATATAACAAAACTAAAAAATTTAATAAACAAAAAATCAAAAAACATTAAAAAAATATTTTTTATTTCTGTTTTTTAAAAGATAAAAACTAAATAAAAGCCTTAGTAGATTAAAAAAAGTTTAAAAAGCTTTAAAAAACTATCCAATCCACCAAGAGTTTTAAAAATATCAGAGAAGTTAACACTTCTTTTTCATGGTATTTTTGCACAAATCTGTTGGGGGATAACTGCATTCTCTATTCCTTTTGTGTTGGTTTTTGTCCTGCAATCGGAAATTGTAACGATGTTTAAGTTTAAAGGAGAAACTATTGAAACATCGGGAAAACTGATTAAAATGGAATCAACATCGGCATCTATTAATAAGCAGAATGTACAAGAGTTTAAATTTAGTTTTATAGATCAAAATGGAGTAAAACACAACGCATCGTCTTATGGTTATTATGGTGATAAACCTAAAACAGAGGATATTATTATAGAGTATCTTACTAATAATCCAGAGGTTTCAAGAATAAAAGGGATGAAGCGAGAGATTTTTGATAAAGAGGTTGCATTTTATTACAATTGTTGCTATAATAGTATCAATTAAAACTGTTTTATAAAAAATTTTAAAGAAAAAAGATTTTATTTATAAACCCACTGTTCATTTAGGATTTTTTTAGGATTTTTATGAAAAAAAAGATTTTTTTTATCCTCTTTTTTTTATTAGTAACAACAGTTTTTGCTGATAAATATAGATATGATGTAATTGAAAAAGAGTTTTATCTTGATGAAAAAATTAAAATTGTTGCCAATTTAAAAATAGAGATGCCATATAAAGCAGATACAAAATCAAAAAGTTGGTGGAAATATATTCAGCAACCACAATTGATTTTTAATTTAAGTGCTTTAAAGTGTGAAAAAAATAAAACAAAAAATTCAGATAAATCAGAACACTTTCCACCTCAAAATATATGTGAAATCATATCTCAAAAAGAGTTTACATCAAAAGTATCTGATGAAGGTTACTTTTTTAATTGGTCCGATATCGAAAACTCCTTTTTAGTTACTTCTGATGAAAAAAATATTAAAAATAGTATATTTTTTGTTGATGTTAAATTTATTCAGTTTAGTTGTTGTTGTATTTTAAATTACAAAGAGAGATTTACAATTAAAATTGATAAAAAAGAGCTAGAAATTATTAAACAAGAGGAGTTTAGATAAATTTTTAAACTCATTCTGAAAGAAACATAGTTTAAAACTAAATTAATTTTTTTAGAATTTTTTATAAAAATAGATAAAAGAAAAAAATCTCTACCCTAAAGAAGAGATTAATCTTATTCCCATCTCTCTTACTGATGCTTTTTTTGAATTTAATAATTAGACCTCTTGCATAACCTCTAAACATATTAAACTCCTCTATTCATGTTGATAAT
>DYRY01000113.1 GCA_020718465.1 Anaeromyxobacter dehalogenans
GATAACAGGGCTTTCTCTTGAAGAGTTCAAAAGTTTGTTTGATAAGAAATAAAAATCTTTTGTAATCTTATAGATAAATTCTGTTTAATTAATTATATTCTTTGAAGAAAACAGAGATATCTCTAATCTTTTTTTGGAATTATCTGTTTTTTCATTTATAGTAGTGAAGATGAGTTTAAAATATAAAAAAGAGTAATATTCTTTCATGAACAGCGGAATGGTGATTGAGCTTGTCGAAATCTAACCCGTTGAATGCAAAAACATTTTATTATCTAACAGGGTACGAAGGGTTTCCTGTTCATGTATAGCTACTAAAATTCTATTTACTGATTGATTTACTAATTGATTATTGGGGAGTATATATCTCAATACTGTTTGTAAGTTCTAATTTATTATCTGATGCTATAATACCACCAACAACCCAGATTTTATTATCAGAGTCAACAAAAACAGAGTGACCAAAACGACCTTTATTTAAATCTCCTAATTTTATAACACTAAAATCACTAAATTTAACAAAATAGAGTCCTGTTTTGGGTTCATAGATACTATTTTTTTTCTCTAATCCACCAACAATGATAAATCCAGAATCATCACCATGT
Source organism: Anaeromyxobacter dehalogenans (assembly GCA_020718465.1). Lineage (GTDB taxonomy): Bacteria > UBP6 > JAFGXH01 > JAFGXH01 > JAFGXH01 > JAFGXH01. The sequence continues at coordinate 603 of DYRY01000113.1, forward strand.
TTATACTCCTCAATTTCATATAATGTTGAAGTTGATAGAATATCAGAACCATCATTATTTAAACTGTGTTCTCCAATTTTTGTAAATGTGTTATTGTAAATATATAGTTTTGTGTTAAACATCAAATTACCATTTTCAGAGAGTAATCCACCTAAAACATAATATTTTCTATCAGAATAAAACATTTTTGCTTTATAAAGATTTGGATAGGTATCTTCAGTATCTATTAATGTTGTGTTAGCATCATTATCTATTGAAAACGGATTATCCAAATCTCCTCCTAAAACAACATATCCTCCTTCATTATTTTTAGAGAATGTTGCACCTGCAAATGGAGAGTTTGAATCACTAATTTTTGTACAATTTTTAGAATATATATCGCAAGAGAATTGCATTGAAAGTTTTTGAGATGAAAGATTTCCACCAGAGATAATAAATTTATCATCAAATGGTAAGATAACTGAATCATAAAAAACTCTATTATTATTATTAGAATCTTTTAATTCATTTATATTTATTGTTTCAAATGTGGAGCTTAAATCACTAATCATTAAGTGTGTATAGTTTATATCACTATATTCACTCATTGAAAATAGAAGAGAGCTATTTTCTTGCTTCTCTATTTGAGATAATGTTGCCCCACCAATTATAAAAAATTTACCATTAATTGAGATTGTGTTATGACCAATTTTTGCTTGTGGTAGTTTTAATGTGTTTCCTGCTAGTTGAATAAATTTTGCCTGTTTTTTGCTTGGTTCTATTTGAATAATATTTGATGAGCCATGAAGTGAGCAATTTTTATCAAAACTATTTAAGCAAGGAGTTAAACAAACTCCATCTGGTTCCACAAACTTGTACTCTTTAATTTGTAAACATGTATTACACAGTTTAGAGTCCATCCCTTGTTCAATACACTCTGTTGGTGTTATTGGAGAGTTACAAATTTTATTTTCACCATCTCCAGAACAAACACACTCTGTTGAGGCACATTCACTAGTTGTTAAAGCTCCAACTCTGTTTAATCTTGTGTATATTAAGTTTGTTCCTCCCATTATTACAAAATTATCACCATTTTTTACAACAGAGAAAAATGCGTTATGTGCTGGAAGAGTTAATGTTGATAAAGTAATTCCCCCCTTTTGGGTTACTAATATTGAGATGTTATTTGTTTTAGATGAATCAACTTCTGCATCTGTATAGCCAATCCAATCTACAACATTCTCACAACTGTTTGTATTAAAGCCTTGAAATTCAAATCTATAGTTTCCTGATTTTAGATTAAACCCAACTGATCTATCTTGATGTGATGTTATATCTTTTGGGATAATACAGTTTGATGCTTCAAATATCTCAGAAGCATCAACAGATTTAACAATAACTTTAAATGCTCCTAAATCATTTATAGATGTGGTTTCATTTGCAAAATTTAGATTTAAGTCTAACGCTATCTCTTCAATATTTTCGTGATTACAAGAGTAGAAAGAGAGAGCAAAGAAAAGAGTTAAAAATTTGGATATATTTTTGATGTGTCTCATTAAAACCCCCTCAAGTTAAAAACTGATTATAACATTATTTGTTGGAGATGTTGTTTCATCCTCTGGTAGAAGTAGGATTATTGCAACAACTGTTATAACTGCAACACTACCAGCAGCTCCCCAAGCCCACCACTCTTGATACCACTCGTTTTTTATGGTTGTTTTTCCAGATTTCTCAATATCTTTTGATATTTTTTCATCTTTAGACTCTATTTTAAGTTTTTGAGGCTCTTTTTTATCTGTCTTTAAAGCTGCAATCTCAATCTCTTTTTTATTATCTTTTATAAGAGTTACAAGCTCTGGTTTTGACAATTCTCTTGTGATTGTTAACTCTTTATCTTTTGAGAGAACTATTTTTTCATTATAGTCAGAAAATCCATCTTTTTTTAAAGTTAATTGATACTCTCCTATTGGCATATCATTCTCTTTAATTTGAAGTGGTGTTAAACCGATATATTTACCATTCAGATATAGTTCTGATGGACCATTTTTTACATCAATAACAAGTATTGGTTTAGAAATAACAACTTTTGGAGCCTCCTCTTTTATATTAAACATTTTTCTCAGAGCTTGATCAATATTCTCATTCATTTTCTCTTTGCTTACAAGGTCACCAATTAGTTGTCCTCTTTGTGATTTTCCCTTTTTAACATCAAGAAAATCTAAATTTAAGAAATATTTTTCACGTTCTAACTTTATACTACCATAAAGTAGATAGTCAACTTTCATCATTTCACCAATTGATTTCATACAAGAGACAGAGGCACTTGAGCATCCAAGCATAAGATATGTATCTTGTAAATTCATTGTTGGTTCAGGAGCAATAGTATACTTATCTCCAACAAGTGATACTGTTTGAGAACGGAGATATTGATAGAGATGTGCTGATATTTTTTTAATTTCAGCTGATTGAGTCTCAAATTCAATGATTCCAATAGTTGGATTTGCCCCTAATAGTAGGGTTGTGATAAAAAATAGTGTTGTAATAATTAGTTTTTTCATAGTTAAACCTTTCATCCTTCTAAAACCCACAATAGCAGATAACAGATTTTTTGTCAATAAATGCTTTATTTTTATTTAATTATTTTGACAAATACTATTTTTTCTGATAAATTTTATAATGTATTAGCTTGGAGATGTTTATGAAAATATTGGTTGTTGATGATTCTGGTATTTCAAGAAAAATGCTTATTAAGAGTATTCCAGAAAATATTAGAGAGAGTAGTGAGATATTGCAGGCTGAAAATGGATTAGAGGCAGTAGAAAAATATAAATTAGAATTTCCTGATATTGTTTTTTTAGATTTAACAATGCCAATTATGGATGGTTATGATGCTTTGAAAGAGATTATTGAGTATGATGCAGGAGCAATTGTTTTTGTTATATCGGCTGATATACAACAAAAAGCAAAAGAGCGTGTTTTTGAGCTTGGAGCATCTGGAATGGAGTCAAAACCAATAAAACCAGAGAAAATGACATCAATATTTTACTATTTGATGGATGTAATAAGTAAAAAATCTTAATACTATTTTGTTTTTTATTAAACAAAAAAAATTATACTATTTTGTTTTTAATAATATATCTATTTGGAGGTGTAAATTCATGGATTTTACTAAAGATGACCAAGAGATTTTAGGGGAACTGATAAACATAGCATTTGGTTCTGCTGTTGTTCAGATTGCAGATCTTTTTGAAAGATTTGCAAAACTACATGTTCCATCAATAGAGGTTGCTACAACACAGAAACTTGGACAATATTTTCAAGATAAAACAGAAGAAGAGGGTTATACTTACTTAACTACACAGCTATTTAAAGGGAATTTTTGTGGTGAAATTCTATTTTTTGTTAATGAAAACTCTGCAAAAAATATTTTAAAACTTGTTTATGAAGCCTCTGAAATTGATTTAGATGAAGTGGATTCATCTGAAGTTAAAGAGAGTCTGTTAGAGATTGCAAATATTTTAGGTGCCTCTTGTGTTGGTAAATTATCAGAGCTACTTGATTCAAATGTAACATTTGCTGCTCCTAAAATAGATGAAAAAACCTCAATAATGAGTATAATGAAAAAATTATCTGAATCATCTTATGACTCTGTTATATTTGTTAAAACAATACTTGAGTTTGAACAAGAGAATATATTAGGAGATCTATTTATTTTAAGCCATAGTGACTCTATTGATTGGCTAAAAGATGCTCTCAACACATTCATGGAGTCTTATTAATAGTTTTAGAAAGCTCTTTTATTTTAAAATAAACAAAATATTTTCTAAAAGATAGATTATCTATTTTTTTAATTGATGGAAGGAGCAAAATGATTGAGAATGAGATAAAAAATATACTTAAAAAATCTCTACTTGAGTTGATTGATGAAGAAAGTGGTATTTGTAGAAAAATTTTGGATAAAATTGCCTTAGATGGTGAATTTGATTTAAAAAAAGAGAGAGATAACTATCTACAAACAGAGAATATTGAACTTAAAATAAAGATGTCAACTTTGGAAAAAGAGATGGATAAAATCTCCCTTTTTGAGTCTGAAATTTTACGCCTTTTAAAACTGTTAAGAGATAAAGATAAGGAGATTGATTCACTAAAAGAGCAAAAAATCTCTCTTGAAAATGAGAATAAAATATTAAAAAGAGATTTAAATATAGCTCTAATTGAGAATATTTCAGCCAAAGAGTAACCCGATTTAAATCAATACATTTATAAAATTATAAAATCCTTATTTTGGCATTATTAAATTACACATATTATATTTTTTGTTATTTGTAAAAATAAAAAATAATTTGATTTTTATTGTGCAAATAGATATTTAAATTAGTATTATAATTGAAATCTTGATTTTATAGGGTCTTTTTATTACAATTAAAATCCTGTTTTTTAGGATTCAGTATGTTTGAATCGATTATAAGTTGGATTGTTGAGACTGTTGGTTCTCTAGGATATTTTGGGATAACAATAATGATGTTTCTTGAGAGTTCATTTTTTCCATTTCCATCTGAAGTGGTTATGATTCCAGCAGGATATCTAGCCCATGAAGGGGATTTATCCTTAACTCTTTCTCTTTTTTTTGGAGTTTTAGGCTCAATATTAGGGGCACTTTTAAATTACTATATAGCTTTTTATCTTGGAAAACCATTTTTGTTAAAATTTGGAAAATATTTGCGAATAACACCTGTTTTTTTAGATAAATTGAATAATTTTTTTGAGAAACATGGGGCAATATCAACATTTATAGGAAGACTTCTTCCAGGAGTGAGGCAATATATCTCTTTTCCTGCTGGTTTAGCAAAAATGAATCTTTTAAAATTTACAATTTTTACTGGAGTTGGAGCAGGATTTTGGTGTGCAATTCTATTGGCTATTGGATATTTTCTTGGTAAAAATGAGGAGCTTATTAAAAAATATTCAACTTTTATACTTATTGCTGTTTTTATATTCTCTATTATTGTTATCTTTTTTTATGTTATATATAAAAGAAGGGAAAAAATTAAAGTATGAAAAAAACTATGCAAACTATAACAGTTTTTTTAGTAATATTGTTGATGCTTTTAATATCTTGTGGTGGAAAAAAGCTTGAAAAAAGTGATAAAGATAATATTTATTATAAACTAAATGGTGTATTTCATGTGGTTGCAGAGGGAGATACTCTTTCAGAGATAGCATTAACTTATGGAATTCCAGTTGAGGATATTCTTGAAGCAAACGATTTTAATGAAAAAACATTAATATATCCAAATAATGAGCTTTTTATTCCTAATGTTTCTGAAATTAAAAAAGTTGTAAAAAAAGTAGATGCAACAAATATCTCAATAAAAATAGAAACAAAAAAGGGTGGTTTAGAGCTTGGAGATGAGTATAAAGAGAGATTTATTTGGTCTGTTGATGGTGTTTTAGTTCTTAAGTTTGGAAAATCTGGAAAAATTCAAAGTGATGGTATTGATATTGCAGCTCCACTAAATACAGATATAAAATCTATTCTTAATGGCAAAATTATCTACTCTGGAGAGCAGGGTGGTTATGGAAATATAGTTATCATTCAGCATCAAAAAGGGATTGTTTCTATTTATGCTGGAAATAGTGTTAATTTAGTAAAAGAGGGTGAGGCTGTTTTAGAGGGTCAAACTATAGGAAAAGTTGGAAAGTCTGGAGAAAGAGCTATGCTTCATTTTGAGATAAGAAATGGAGTTAAGCCAATAAATCCCTTACCATATCTTAAAAAACAGTGATTTCATATTTTAAAGTATTTTTTTCTTTATGAAAAAAAGAGTTTTTATTACTAAAAGGATTTCTTATGGCTTGGCTTTATCTTTTTATTGCAGGAGTTATGGAGGTTGTTTGGGCAATCTCTTTGAAATATACAGAGGGTTGGAGTAGATTAATTCCATCTATAGTAACAATATCAGGAATGACTATTGGTTTTATATTTTTGTCACTTGCATTAAAATATCTACCAATTTCAACATCTTATGCTATTTGGACTGGTATTGGAACAGTTGGGACTGCTATTTTTGGATTTATAATTTTAAAAGAGGAGTTTTCAATTTTAAAACTTATTTTTATTCTTTTTATTGTTGTTGGAATTTTAGGACTAAAATTAACATATAACTTAAAATAGTTCTATATATATTTTTTTGAATTTTTTACTCAATTTTTTGTCTAAAATATTATATTTTAAATTGATAAAATTTAAAATGTTAGTTATAATAAAGAAGGATTTTATTGGGGGGAAAATGAAAGCATTAAACTATTTAATTTTTATTATCTTTACAACATCACTTTTTGCCTCTGTTTCACTTCATAATAGTGATGGAACAAAATATGATTTGTATGTAGATCATGGGAGTTCTGCTGTTCATACATCAATTAATGGAAACACAACAACATCAATCTGTAGCAAAGATTGTAAAATCAAATTAAAATCCAATGGAGCCTCAATTGAAGCCAAAGATGGAGATAAAATTGAGATAAAAGATGGGGCTCTTTCCAAGAAATAGTTGATAATTCAAACATAAAATAAGAAAAAAAGTTTTAATTTATTTTTCTTTTTTATATAATTTAGTAGTGATATTTTTTGTTGTAAAATATAAAAAATTCACTTTTTATAGCTATTAAATTAATAAACAATAATATAAAGGCCATTATTTAATGTTTTGAGATCTTTTTTAAAATATTTAAAATGAAATTATGAAATATTTTTTTGGAAACTCTGTTGCTATAGTAATGGTGTTTTGTTATTAACTACTTTTGGAGGATTTATGCCTAAAATTAATCGTTATGTAGATATCAGTACTGTTGAAAAAGAGCAAAGAAAAGATTTTATTGATCGTCACTCTGCATTTGTTCATTGTGATAAAGAGGTAAAAAAAGGGGAAAAATTTAAAGTAACTGTGAAAGTTGGTGAAGCATACTCACATCCAGATGATTTTGACCATTATATTGCTTGGGTTCAGCTTTTTAATGGGGAAACATTTTTGGCACAGGCATCTTTTGCTCCTGCAGTTACTTTTGGAGCAGGAAAAGCGGGTCAAGTTGAGGTAACTTTTAATGTTGTTCTTGATAAAAAAGCAACATTTGTGGCTCATGCATATTGCACAAAACATGGAATTTGGGAAAGTGATCCTATTGTTGTTGAGGTTATTGAGTAGATTCATATAAAAAAAGTAAAAAAACAGTTTTTTCACAAACTTTTCATTGACAAATCAATCAAAAAAATTAAAAATTAATCAGTTTATCTGTTATGGATTTTGTGAATCATGAAAAGAATTTTAAAAAAAGAGGGAAATATTGTTGATATAATCAAAAAAGAGATATATTCAGCAACTATTTTTTGTGATGAAAATGGAAAAATAACTAAAATTGATAGAAATCAAAATAGTTATAAAAATTATATTTTGCCTGGTTTTATAGATTCACATGTGCATATTGAGAGTTCAATGCTTGTTCCATCAGAGTTTGCAAAAGTTGCTGTTTCTCATGGAACTATTGGAGTTGTTGCTGACCCACATGAAATAGGAAATGTTTTAGGAAAAAAAGGGGTGAAATACATGATTAAAAATAGTAGAGATCTCCCTTTTTATTTTGCATTTGGAGCTCCATCATGTGTTCCTGCTTCCCCTTTTGAAACATCTGGGGCTGTTATTGATTCAGATGATATTGTTGAGATATTAAACTATCCTGAAGTGACTCATTTAAGTGAAGTTATGAATTTTCCAGCAGTTATTAATGGCGATCCAATCCTCCACAACAAAATAGAGTGTGCAAAGTTAAAAAATCGGCCTATTGATGGTCATGCTCCATCTGTTACTAGTGAAGAGCTAAAAAAATATATCTCTGCAGGAATATCAACAGATCATGAGTGTACAACTTTTGCAGAGGGAGTTGAAAAGATTTCTCTTGGTATGAGTGTTCAAATAAGAGAGGGAAGTGGTGCTAAAGATTTTGATAATCTTTATCCACTAATTTCAAAATATCCTGATAGTTGTATGTTTTGTAGTGATGATATTCATCCAGATGATTTAAAAAAAGGGCATATTAATCGGTTGGTCTCAAAATCCATTAAAAATGGTCTTAATTTATTTGATACTTTAAGAGTGGCAACATTA
>DYRY01000016.1 GCA_020718465.1 Anaeromyxobacter dehalogenans
ATGTTTACATGTTTTCATGTAGTGGAAAATCATAGAATTGTGATTTATTATTTTGAAATCATCCGCTGGAAGTAATGATGTATATATTTTTTTTCTCTATCAATAAAAAAACAGTAATACTATATCATGAACAGCAGGTTTTTAACCCATAGAATGCAAAAAAGATAATCTAAAGATACAAAATAATATAAATTAATAATTAAAGATAAAAAGTCATTAAACATCAATAATTAAAGATGAAATTGTAATTTTCTTGTGACTAATTGATAAGCTCTTGATTAAATAATTTGATTTATAGTAAATTATATCTCCTATCTTTTGGTGCAAGGAGAATTTTATGGCTAGAAAAACAGTTGTTATCGCCCTAGGTGGCAATGCTATTAAACAGGCAAATGAACAAGGAACTTATGAAGAACAGATGAAAAATGTTCTTACAACATCTAAAGAGATTGTTAAATTACTAAAAGCTGGTTATCGTCTTGTTGTAACTCATGGAAATGGACCTCAAGCAGGCTCTCTTCTAATTCAACAAGAGGCAGGAAATAAAGAGGTTCCAGCTCAACCACTTGATGCTGTTGGTGGAATGACACAGGGACAAATTGGTTATATGATGCAACAAACTTTAACTAATCTTATTGGTGATGAGAGACTTCAAATTCCTGTTGTATCTATCATTAATCAAGTTAGAGTGTCTGCTGATGACCCAGATTTTAACAATCCATCTAAACCAGTTGGTCCATTCTACTCAAAAGAGGAGGCAGAACAACTCAAAATTAATAAACCTGATTGGATTATGAAAGAGGTTAAACCTCAAACTGTTGAAAAAAGATTTCGTAGAGTTGTTGCATCTCCAGATCCAATTCAAAATATGGAGGCTATTGCAATTAGAAGAATGCTTGATAGTGGAATTCTTGTTATTGCCTCTGGTGGTGGTGGTATTCCTGTTGTTTATGATGAAAATAAACACTTGAAAGGAATTGCAGCTGTTATTGATAAAGATTTAGCTGGTGAAAAACTTGCAGAGGTTGTTGGTGCAGATATCTTTTTAATCCTAACAGATGTTTCAAATGCATGTATTCAATATGGAAAACCAGAGGAGAAAAAACTTGGAGTTCTCTCTTATGATGAGATGAAAAAATATTCTCAAGAGGGACATTTTGGTTCTGGAAGTATGGGACCAAAAGTTAATGCAGCACTCCGTTTTGTTGAGTATGGTGGTGAACGCTCTATTATTACATCACTTGATCAAGCTTTTGAAGCAATAACAAAATCAGCAGGAACTCAAATCGTAAAATAGTTGATGAGTTTTTAATCACTAATTTATAACTACTGATTAGATGAGTTAAAAAAAATCTATATTTTCTTTATTACTTAAAGAGATTTTATTCTTTAATTAAAAAAAAGTATATTTATTTTTTATTTTTTTGACTTTTAAAACTCTCACTAATATATTGTAGTTATCATAAAATAAAGGAGTAGTAGAATGAGTGACAGATTTTCATTAGTTCCAATAAAACAGCTTGTAAAATGGATTTTAAATGAGTATGAAACAAAAGGGGAGATATTTGGAATCTCTAAAGAGCTTTTCTTTACACCAAAAAAAGATGATAGTTTTAGATTAAAAAGATTTGGACAGCTTCTTGAAACACCTCTTGGAGTTGCTGCAGGACCACATACACAGATGGCTCAAAATATTGTTGCGGCTTGGTTAGTTGGAGCAAGATATATTGAGTTAAAAACTGTTCAAACTCTTGATGAAATTGCTGTTTCTAAACCATGTATTGATATGGAGGATGAGGGGTATAATTGTGAGTGGTCTCAAGAACTTCGTCTTGTTGAGTCATTTGAAGAGTATCTTAAAGCTTGGATTATTATTCATCTTTTACGCCATAAATTTGGTTGGGAAAATGAGAATAGTGAACTTGGAACTATTTTTAATATGAGTGTTGGTTATAGTTATGATGGAATTTTAAATAAGAATGTTCAGAAATTCCTAAACAATATGCAAAATGCAGGAGAGTTAAAAAAACAGTATATTGATGAGATTAGAGAGTTTTATCATGAGATTGATAAAATCAATATACCTGATATTTTATCTGATAATTTAACACTTTCAACAATGCATGGATGTCCACCAGAGGAGATTGAGAAAATCGCTAACTATCTAATCACAGAGAGAAAACTTCATACAACAATTAAATTAAATCCAACACTTCTTGGAAGTGAAAAACTAAGATATATTCTTAATGATAAACTTGGATTTAGCACGATTGTTCCTGATATTGCATTTGAGCATGATTTAAAATATCCTGATGCTGTTGCAATGATTGGAAGATTAACGACTCTTGCTGATAAAGATGGAGTGTTTTTTGGTTTAAAACTTACAAATACACTTGAAAGTGTAAATATAAAATCAGTTTTTCCAGAAAATGAGAAAATGATGTATATGTCTGGTAGAGCACTTCATGCTGTAAGTGTTCATGTTGCAGAGAAACTTCAAATTGAGTTTGGTGGAAAACTTGATATCTCTTTTTCTGCTGGTGCAGATGCTTTTAATATTGGAAAAATATTATCACTTAATATTAGACCAGTTACAGTTTGTTCAGACCTTTTAAAACCAGGTGGTTATGGTCGAATGGCTCAATATATTAAAACAATAAGTCATACAATGAGAGAGGCATCTGCAAAATCTATTGAGGAGTTAACACTAAAAAAAGCGGAAAGAGAATCTCTTGAAGTGGCTATTGTTAACAATTTAAAAAAATATGCAATTGAGGTTTTAGAGGATAAAAGATATCACTCTGAAGAGCATCCTTGGGAACCTATTAAAACAAATAGAGTTCTTAATAGTTTTGATTGTATTAAAGCCCCTTGTGAAACAACATGTCCAACACATCAAAATATCCCTCAATATATGTATTTAACATCTATTGGTGAGTTTGAAAAGGCTTTAGAGGTTATTCGTTCAACTAATCCATTTCCAAACTCAACTGGTATGGCTTGTGATCACACTTGTGAATTTAAATGTACACGCATTAATTATGATAATCCTCTTATGATTAGAGAGATAAAAAGATTTGTTGCCTCTGTTGAAAAAACAGTAAAAACTCCAGAGAAAAACTCAAGTAATGGTAAAAAAGTATCTATAATTGGTGCTGGTCCATCTGGTTTATCTGCAGCATACTATCTTGCTCAAAAAGGTTTCTCTGTGAAAGTTTTTGAGGCTAAAACTCCCGCTGGTGGTATGTTAACTCATGCACTTCCCGATTTTAGAGCATTAAATGAGAAAGTAGAAACTGATATTGAATTGATTCGTTCTCTTGGTGTTGAGATAGTTGAGAATCATCCAGTAAAAACAAAAGAGGCTTTTGAAAATATTAAAAATAGCTCCGATTATCTTTACATATCAACTGGTGCAGCAAAAGCTAAAAATATGGATATTGATGGAGAAAATAGTGATGGCGTTTGGGACTTTTTAACATTTTTAGATCAATCAAAATATGGTAAAATAGAGAATGTTCCAACAGAGATTCTTGTTATTGGTGGTGGAAACTCTGCTATAGATGCTGCAAGAAGTGCTAAACGTCTTGTTGGAGATAAAGGCTCTGTAAAACTTGTTTATAGAAGAACTCGTAAAGAGATGCCAGCAGATAGAGAGGAGATAAAAGATTTAATTGAGGAGAATATCCCAATTGTTGAGCTTAAAGCTCCTATTAGAGTTGTAACTGAAAGTGGTAAAGTTGTTGGATTAGAGTGTATCACAATGAAATTAAGTGATCCAGATGAGAGTGGTCGTCGTCGTCCTATTCCTGTTGAGGGTTCAAATGAGATTATTCCTGCAGGTTGGATTATTAAAGCAATTGGACAGGATACTGTTCTTCCATTTTTAGAGGATAGTGGTGTTGAGTTAACAAAATGGAAAACAATTAAAACTGATCCATATACACATGAAACAACATTAAAATCGGTTTTTGCTGGTGGAGATGTTTCAAGAGGTCCTGCATCGATTATCAAAGCTGTTGCAGATGGTAAAGAGGTTGCATTTCAAATTGCAAAAGAGAATGAGTTATCTTTTAAAGAGACACCAAAAACAGAGAAAAATATCTCAAGAGTTCAACTAAAAGTTAAAAAATCAGAAAGAGTTCACTCAATGGGATTACCAATCATTGAGAGTGCTAATAGAGATAAATTTGAGATAATTGTTAGAAACTTAACAGAAGAGGAGGCTATAAAAGAGGCTTCTCGTTGTTTATATTGTGATGAGATTTGTGATATTTGTGTATCTGTTTGTCCTAATAGAGCAAATGTGTCATATAAATCAACCCCAAAAAAATATGTTTTTAATGAATTATCTATTGCTAATGGTGTGATTCAAAATGGAGATGTTAAAACATTTGAAACAAAACAGAGATATCAAGTATTAAATGTTGGTGATTTTTGTAATGAGTGTGGAAACTGCTCAACATTCTGCCCAACAAATGGTAGACCATATGAGGATAAACCTAAACTCTATTTAACAAGAGAGAGTTTTAATCCTGAAAAAAATGGATATTTTCATGTTGTTGAGAGTGGTGTTCACTCAATTATAGCAAAATTTAATGGAGTTGAATCTAAACTTACATCAAATGGAGAGTTCTATATTTATGAAAACTCTGTTGCATCTGTAAAACTAAATAGAGATAATCTATCTGTTGTTAAAGTTGATGTAAAATCTGATGGAGATATCTCTCTTGAAAACTGTGCAAAAATGACTTTTCTTCTTGATGCTTTTGAATCTGATTTGATATATATCTAGTACTTAATATCAATTATTGATAATTAAGTAGTCATTATTATAATAAAAAAAATTTCACATCCAGCAGGTTAAAACCCGCTGTTCATTATTAATTTATTTTTAAAAATTTTTGCAGGTACTACTTTTTAGTAAAAGTGCTCTTTGCATTATTAATTATACAAAACTTTTATAATTAATTTTTATAATTAATAGAAAAAAATAAAACAGATAAGAAATATGACTATTTAATGGTAATTAAATTATTACATATCATAATAAAGACTCATCTCAAGTGATGTTGGACGACTTTGAACAGCTGAAATCTCTCTCTCTTTTTCAACAATCCAAGATTCAATAAGCTCTTCATTAAAAACCCCACCATCAAGAAGATAAAAGTAATCTTTTTTTAGTGCCTCTAAAGCCTCTTTAAGAGATTCTGGAATTGATTTTAGTTTATCTTTTTTCTCTTTGGGCCAATTAAATATATTTTCATCAAATGGTCCCATCTCTGGAAGTGGGTTTATTTTATTTTTTATTCCATCTAACCCTGCCATTAAAAGTGCACTCATTGCTAAATATGGATTACAAGTTGCATCACCAGTTCTAAACTCAATTCGTTTCTCTTTCTCTGTTGTTGCATATTTAGGAATTCTTATTGCTGCACTTCTGTTTGCAAGACCATAAAAAAGCTTAACAGGAGCCTCAAATCCTGGTAATAGACGTTTGTATGAGTTTGTACTTGGGTTTGTAAAAGCAGCAAGAGATTCACCATGTTTTAAAATACCACCAATAAACCATATAGCTTCATCAGATAAATCGGCATAACCACCTTTTTTATAAAAAAGATTTTTTCCATCTTTTTTTAGCATAATATGAAAATGTAAACCTGTTCCAGCCTCATTATATATTGGTTTTGGCATAAAAGTCGCAGTTAAACCATTATTCAATGCCACTTTTCTAATAACATCTTTTGATGTCATAACTGCATCTGCACCAAATGGGAATGGAATTAACTCTGTCTCTATCTCATGTTGACCACTCATTCCAACTTCATGATGATGATATCGTACAGGAATCCCAAAATACTCAATTGCATCAGCCATCTCCTCTCTAATCTCGAAGTGGCGATCAAAAGGGGTATCAATATGATAACCTTTGCAAAACTCTTGAGATAACCCCTCATTATCTTCATAACTATTTGGAAGAGATTTTTTACTCTCTTTTGATGAGAATGAGAAACCTGTATCAAATGGATTATTTTTATATTTTGCTTCATTAAATAGATAGAACTCAAACTCTGGAACCCATAAACTTTCATCTGCTATTTGAGTTGATAACATATAATCAAATGCTCTTTTTGCAACACTTCTTGAGTCTTTTTTAACACCAACTCTTGTATCAGCATCACAGATATAACATAAAAATCGTAAAGTTGGTTGTTCACAAAATGGGTCAATAACTCCACTCTCTAAATCAGGAATAATAACCATATCACCAGACTCAACCGATTTCATACCTGGAATACTTGAGCCATCAAAAGGAATTCCCTCCTCTACAACCTCTTTAAATCTTCTTGCCGGAAAAGTTATATGATACCATCGACCAATAAGGTCAGAGTATTTTAAATCAATAGTTTTAATTTTCTCTTTCTCAATTCTCTCTAAAATAGAGTTAATTAGACTCATTTTAATCTCCCCAAATAGTGGTACAGTTATTATATACTATATTGTAAAAATAGATTAAAAAAGTGGTGAAATTATTATATATTATATTATAAAAATAGATTAAAAAATTTTAAAATTATAGTGATTTTTATTTTTTTTAATAATCTTTTGAATTTTTTCTTAAGTGTTACGTCTAAATATATTATTTTTTTAGAGTTTATTATGAAAAAAGTTTTTATGATGCTTGTTTTAACCCTTTCTATCTCAATGTTCTCTTGTGATAGTGATTCAAAAAAAGTTGATATGGTTGCAAGTTGTGAAAAATTGTGTGAAGTTGACAAATGTTTTGATGGGGGAGAAACTGTTGCAACTTGTAAAGCAGATTGTAATGATGATTCAACAACATCTTGTGTTGAAGAGTGTATTGACTTTGAAGAGGGAACTGAGACAGAGTGCCAAGAGATATGTAATAAAGAGGCTCTTTGTGAAGAGAAAACTTTAGAAGTTTGTGGAAGTGAAGCAAGTGCCCTATTTGATTGTTTATACTCTTGTTTAGAAAGTAAAAATAGTTGTGAAGAACAGTTTGGATGTTATTTTGGTGGATGTGCAACACAAATGGCTACTGCACAAAACTGCCAAAAAAATATAACAGAGTGTGAAGGTCTTGAAGAAGAGTAGTTCATTTTTTCTGTGAATAATAGCAATCTTTTCTAATAATATCTTATCAACTTCAGTGGGTTAAAACCCACTATTCATTACTTATCTTTGTATTTAAAAAAATAATAACTCTATTATTATTATTATTATATAAATAGATATTTAAATTGGTATAATTTTATTTTTTTTATGAATTAGTTGTTAAATGATTTTTATCTTTTTTTATGAATTAGTTGTAGAAATGCAGGAAAGAAAAGAGATACAATAATCCAACTAAGAGTCATCCCAATAATTGCAAGAGCTCCAATACTATTTAATCCATTATGATTTGCAGTTAATAATCCTGCAAAGCCAATTAATGTTGTTAATGTTGCAAGTGTTATTGAGCCAAAAATATTTTTGTAGGCATTCATAAAGTTACTATCTTCAGATACTCTATGATATAGATGGACTGCATTATCTATTCCCATACCAATTAGTGATGGTAAAATAATCATATTGTAAAAACTCAATTTTATCCCTAAAACACTCATTGCTGTAAACATTAGTAAAAAGCTGAATAGAAGTGGAACTAATAATATGATTGTCTCTTTTATTGATTTTGTAAAAATCAGTAAAATTACTGTTATAAAGCTAAAAGATAGAAGTGATATCCAAAAACCATCTCTTAACATAAGTGTTAATATATCTGCAAATATAAGTGGTTGAGCAGTAACAATAAGTGGTTTTCCATCAACACGAATAGAACGAATCTCTTTTGCAAATTTTATTGCATTTTTACCATCAGATGTATCTAGTTTTACATATAAAAACAGCATCTCCTCAAAACTTCCCTTTTTGTTTTTAAAAATCTGTTTTGCAAATTCAGGTAAATCATTAAGTTTGAATGGTTTCGCATTTTTTAAGTATGGTCTTAATTCTTCAATTGTCTCCTGCTCCTCTTTTTTAAGGTTTTTAACTCTTGATTGTGTTAGCATCTCATCAATCTCTGTTAAAACTTCAAATTTTTCCTTCTGTTGTTCTGGATAAAAAGAGTATATGGATGCAAAATTTTTAATTGAGTTAGTCATATTATAAGTCATATAGACATTATAGGGTTGTATAAATGGGAAAATTGCTGGTTGTGGAATGATATCTGTATCTGTTTTGGTTAGTTTTTCAAGAGCTTTATGGATTTTTAAAGTCTCTTCTGGTGATTCGGTTAAAATAACAGCAGGTGAAAGTGAACTCTCAATTGCAGAGGAGTATTTGGATTGTAAAATCTGCCTTGCTCCCCCTTTTTTACCCAGTTTTTTAAAATTATACTCAAAATGAACAGGTTTTACTACTAACCAAACAACAGAGAATAGTAATATTATTGAAAAACTTAAAATAATTGTCTTTGCAAAAGGGAATATTTGATTATTTATATCTTTTTGAGGTTTTTCAGAAGATTTTTTTCTAAAAAGAGTTAGAAATAGTTTATAGTAGTTTTTTGACTCTTTAAAACCATGAAGATGATTCTCAAATATAAAAATTATAGTTGGAAATATGAGATATATTGCAACTAAATTTAGAAAAACCCCCAAAGATGCAAGTTTTCCAAATTGACTAAATCCCTGAAAATCAGCAAATAGAAGAGATAAAAATGCAGCCATTGTTGTTGTTCCTCCAACAATCAAAGCTTTACCTGTATTTGTAAGACTTATTTCAAGTGATTCATGAATAGTTTTACCACTTTTTCTCTCTTGAATATAGCGACTTAATACATGGATTCCAAAATCTATCCCCAAACCTAAAAGAATTGCAAAGATAAATGCTGCAATAAGATTCAGGTGAGATTCAAAAAGAAAAAATGTTCCTGATGTCCAAATCATTCCTGCTAAAAGTGGTAATATTATTGTAACAAGCAGAGATATCCTTCCAAAATATAGTAATATTAGAAGTAAAATTAAACCAATACTCAAACCAATTGATGAAAATACATCATGTTTTACCTCATTTGTCTCCTCAATTGTTGTAATATAACTTCCAGAAAGTTCAATAGAGATATTTTTGTATTGTGGATTCTCTTTTTTTATTTTTTCTGTTTTTGATTCAATATATTTTTTAATCCTTTTTGCAAAATCTATATCTCCTGCAGGTCTTGATGGTGTTATCATGACAACAAGAACACGACCATCTTTAGATATTCTCCAATCTCTAAAATTGTTAGAGAATGATGAGTTATATTTATTAAGAGTGTCATCAAGATATTGCAAAAAATTGGAGCTATCTGCATATTTACTACTTTTTTTCAAAACAGGTTTTTTTTCCGAGTCACTATCCTTAAATGGATCTCCCTCTTCAAAACTTCCCTCATCTTCAGGTCCTTTATCTTGAATAATTCCCTCCATTATCTCTTTATCTGCATTTTCATTGTTATAGGTTATATCTGGAATATTTTTTTGCTTAACTATTTTAGAGGCCTCTTTTTTAAAAGGATCTCCCTCATGTTCACTCTCTTCATCATCAATCTCTGTGTCTGAATCTTCATCATCAAGACCAAAACTTGTAATTCTATCAACTTTTTTTTCAGAGATTTTCTCTTTTATTGTTGTTTTAATCTCATTTAGGTCTTCAAGTGATACTTGAAGTAACATTCTATCTTTTATAAAACTTACATCACGATAGTATTCAACTGATGATATAAGTGGATCTCCCGTTAACTCCTTATCAATTAAAATAGCAAACTCTTTTGCTCTTTCAATATCAAGAGTCTCAATAACAACAACAAGATTATCTGTTGAACCCTTTACCTCTTTTATTTTATTAAGATTGATTATAGATTCTGTATGTTGTGGAAGTAAAGCAGTTAAAGCTGTTTTTAATTTAAATCTTTCAGATGTTAAATAAGCCATAACAGATGTTATAATTATTAAAATTAACAAAGATAGAAAATAGTGTTTACCAATTGTTGATATCAATTTTTTAATCATATTAAAAACCCCAATAACAGATTAATACAAAAACAGATTAATAAAAAAAAGATTATTTTTTATTTTAAAAAATAGAGTAAAATAGCCTATTTTTAGTTTTAAAAAATAGATAAAAACAGAATTTTATAGCATTTTTAAAAAATAAATGAAATGAAAAACTTGTTTTTTAATATGTTTATTTGATTTTTTTTTTAAATATAAATCATTAAAAGGATTATATAAAGCATTTTAAAAAAAAAGTTGTAATATTTTGTAAAATCTGATATAAAAGTTGGCTATGTTTAGATTTACCTTAGGAGGATATATTGCTGGAGATATTTAATAATATTGTTAAAGAGGGTGAAGTTGCTACAGCCTCAGTTGCACAACAGGGTGGAGCAGGAGGTATTCTTGGAATGCTTCTCCCATTTGCATTGATGTTTGTTGTGTTTTATTTTCTCTTAATTCGTCCACAGAATAAACAGAGAAAAAAACATGATGAGATGTTGAAAGCTCTTCAAAAGGGTGATGTTGTATATACAACAAGTGGAATAGTGGGAACAATAACCTCTGTTGAAGAGAAGATTTTTCTTCTTGAAATTGCAGAGAAAACAAAAATAAAAATTTTAAAATCTCAAATCGCTGGTAAATATGAATAGAAGGGAGAGGTGATGGACAGAAATTTTAAATGGAAAGTGTGGCTTACTGTTGTTTTATCAATATACTTGATACTTTATACAGTCCCAACCTTTTTAGGAGATAAAACTCCTACTTGGTATAAACATATCTCTGAGAGTAAATTAAAACTTGGTCTTGATTTAAAAGGAGGTTTGAGTTTAGTTTATCGTGTTGAGGTTGAGGATGCAATTGTTGCAAAACTGGATATGATTGCAGATGATATCAATACACGTTTAGAGAAAAATAAAATTGAGCTAAAACAGGGTGCTTATGCAAATGAAGAGGCTTTAGATGTTAGTTTTGAAATAGCAAAAGAGGAACAAAAAGGAGATGCAAAAGATTTTGCACTTTCTGTTCATTCTGCTCTTGTTATTGATAAAGAGGATGGTAATAAATTCACACTTAAATTTAATGGCAAAGAGATTAAAGATATTAAAAAAGATGCTGTTAATAAAGCTATTGATACTATTCGCAGAAGAATTAATTCAATGGGAATTGGAGAGCAAGAGGTTGTTCGTTATGGTGATGAAGATATGTACTCAATTGAGATTCGTCTTCCTGGTCTAAAAGAGGATGATTTTAATAACACAAAAGAGATTATATCTAAAACAGCCCAACTTGAATTTAAAGTGGTTGATGATGATTCAGATGTAATGAATCAAATAAACACAGAAAACCCAGAAACTCCAACAGGAATAAGTTATGTTCCATCAAGCTACCTTGTTGATAAAACAGGTGAAAATGTTCCTGATAGGTTCTATAAAACAGATGATATTGTTGAGATGGATCCTATTAAAAGAAAGGCTCTTTTACAGAAAGCTCGCAAATCACTTGAAGATTTTGTAAAAGGTAAAGCACCTATAACACATAAATTTGGATATCAACTTGTTGAAAGAGGAACAACTTTCTACTATAGAACATACCTTCTTAAAAAGAAAACTGTTTTAACTGGTGAGTATATCTCTGAGGTTGGAGCACTTGTTGATAGCAGAAATAATGATCCTTATGTATCATTAACTTTCACAACAATTGGTGCAGAGATTTTTGAACGTTTAACAGATGAAAACAAACATAGAAGAATGGCGATTGTTCTTGATGATATGGTAGATTCTGCTCCAATTATTCAAGATAGAATTTCTGGAGGACGTGCAAGTATTACTCTTGGTGCTGGAAATTACAAAGAGAAAGTTCAAAAAGCAGAGATGTTAAAAATACTTCTTAAAGCTGGTTCACTTCCTGCCTCTCTTACAAAAGGAGAGGAGAGACGTGTTGGAGCTACTCTTGGGGAATCATCAATCAAAGCAGGTGAGTTTGCAATGGCAATCGGTGCCCTTTTTGTTCTTGGCTTTATGATGATTTACTATAGAAAAGCAGGTGTTATTGCATCTGTTGCTTTAACATTAAACATCTTCTTTATCATTGCAATTATGGCATTTTTAGGAGCAACACTAACTCTTCCTGGAATTGCAGGTATAGTTCTTACAATTGGTATGAGTGTGGATGCTAATGTTATAATCTATGAAAGAATTAGAGAAGAGCTTGATGCAAAACGACCTCCTGTTAGTGCTGTTAAATATGGCTATGAAAAAGCTTTTTCTGCTATTATTGATGCCAATATAACAACAATGATTGCAGGATTTATACTTTATCAATTTGGTTCTGGACCAGTACAGGGTTTTGCAGTAACTTTGATTGTTGGTATTTTATGCAGTTTATTTACAGCAATTGTTGTTACTCGTATGTTTTTTGATTATGCAACAATTGGCAAAAAAGTTGAAAAACTTAGCATATAAGGGGGTGGCATGTTTCGTATTGTAAAAGCAGATATCAATTTTGATTTTGTTAAAAGATTTAAGACTTTTACCACTATATCAGCCATTCTAGTAGTAATTAGTATTGGATTAGTTGCAACATTGGGGCTGAATTTTGGTATAGATTTTCGTGGTGGTACAAATATCAACTACTCATTTGAGAATCGTCCTGATGTGAATGTTATAAGAGAGATTTTAAAAAGCAATAAAATAGAGGGTTCTGTAAACTATCTTGGTAAAAATGAGATAGCAGTTCAAATCTCTAAAGAGATATCTATTGTAGATGCAAAAGAGGTTGAAAATATCAAAAAATTTGTTTCTGAAACTTTTCAATCTAAAGGGTTAAAAAAAATTCGTCCATATCAAGATGGTTCAAATAAACTTCGTCTTTTATTTGAAGGAAATATCAACTCAAATGAGATTTTAAACACTCTGAAAAGCAAAAATTTTCCTATTGAAAATGTAACATCTTTTGGTGTTGATGAGACATCTGAAGAGAAAATGATTTTACATCAATATGATGTTGAGTTTATTCAATTATCAAATCTCATTCTTGATAAAATTAAAGAGAAAGCATCTGGCATTGTTAAAATTAGTGCATTAGAGCAAGTTGGACCTAAAGTTGGAGAGAAATTAAAACAGGATGGAGTATTGTCTATTATTTATGCTCTATTTGCAATTCTTGTTTATATTGCATTCCGTTTTGACTCAAGATTTTCACCAGGTGCAGTTGTTGCTCTAGCTCATGATGTTTTAATAACTTTAGGAATTTTTGCAGTTGCACAAATTGTTTTTGATTTACCTGTTATTGCAGCTCTTTTAACACTTGTTGGTTACTCTCTTAATGATACAATTGTTATTTTTGATAAAATTAGAGAGGAGGAGGAAGCAAATGCTCTTGCAGGAAAAAATGTACTCTCTTTAGAAATTATGGTTAATAAAGCTTTGAATACAACAATTAGTAGAACATTAATTACATCATTAACAACACTATTTGTTGTTATCGCAATGATTGTTTTTGGTGGTGTAAGTCTATTCCCATTCTCTATTGCACTTTTAGTTGGTATTATTGTTGGTACTTACTCCTCTCTTTTTATTGCATCTCCTCTATACATATATTTTGAAAAACGTAATGCAAAGAAAATGGCTGAATTAGAAGAGAGTACTGTTCAATCGTAAAAAAATTAAAAAAAATATACTCTATTTTTTCATTTTTTATGATATTTTATCTATTTTGATTTATAGTGTGGATTTAGAGATTTGAATGCTTAAAAATACGAAGTGGATTACAGCAAACTATAATCAAAATATATTACACTCCTTACAACAGGAGTTTAGCATCTCCACTATTGGTGCAAAAATACTTCTTAATAGAGGTATTGACTCTTTGGAAAAAGCCAACTATTTTTTTAATGCAACTTTCAAAAATCTACATAATCCATATCTATTAGATGGGATGGATATTGCTATTGAACGTATTTTAAAAGCATTTAAAAATCATGAATTGATTTATGGTTTTGGAGATTATGATGTTGATGGATTAACATCTCTCTCAACACTCTACTTATATCTTGAAAAAGTGTATGAAAAAATAGGCTATATTGTTCCAAGTCGACAAAGTTTTGGTTATGGATTAAATAATGAGACAGTTGATTTAGTTCACAAAAATGGTGGTAAACTTATTATAACTGTTGATTGTGGTGTATCAAACTATGATGAAATTGAGTATGCAAAATATCTTGGTATTGATGTTATTGTTATAGATCATCATCAAATTCCAGAAAGTATTCCTAATGCAGTTGCAATATTAAATCCATATTTAGAGGGAAGTAAATTTCCATTTAAAGACATGGCTGCTGTTGGAGTAACATTTAATCTTATCCATGCTCTCAATACAAAATTAGAGAATATTGGATTTTTTCAAAATAGAGAAAAGATTGATCTATCTGAATTTTTAGATATTGTATCTATTGGTACTGTTGCAGATATTGTTCCACTAATGGATGAGAATAGAGTTTTTGCAAAAATAGGTTTTAATCAGATTTTAAAAACAAAAAATGTTGGAATTAAGGCACTTTTAGAGAATGCAAATATTACCGATTTTGTTGATTCTGTTAAAATTGGATTTAAAATAGCCCCTAAAATAAATGCAGCAGGAAGAATGGGAGATGCAACAAAAGTTGTTGAGCTTTTAACTACAAAAGATCCAAATGTTGCAAAAAGAATTGTTGATGATCTTGAGAGAGAGAATAGTGAAAGACAGGATGTTGAAAAAGCTATTTTTTCTGAAATACTATCTTTAGTTGAATCTCGAAAAAGTAAAAATCAGATAATTATTTTAGAGAGTGAAAGATGGCATCAAGGGGTTATTGGAATTGTTGCTGCAAAATTAGTTGAGAGATATCACAAACCAGCATTTCTTTTTTCAGTCTCTAATGGTATTGGTCGTGGTAGTGGGCGTTCAGTTAATGGTTTTGACCTTTATGAGAATCTAAGTAGGATTAAAGAGCTATTCATAAATTATGGTGGTCATAAATATGCTGCTGGTCTTTCAATTGATATGAAAAACTATAAGCAGTTTAAACAGAAATTTCAATCAATTGCAACTCAGTTTTTTGAATACCATAATCCACAAATTCATGAGATTATTATTGATGATTTTTTATCATTTGAAGATATGAGTTGGAATTTATATAATGAATTAGAGCGTTTTGCCCCTTTTGGTCATAAAAATCCTGAACCAGTTTTTGCAATGAAAAATGTTTTTCCTGTTGATGCAAAAATAGTATCAAACAGACATTTAAAATTACATTTTTCTCAAAATCATCATCATTTTTATGCAATTGGTTTTAATTTAGCTCATTTAATGAAAAAAACACGCTCTTATGTTGATATCCTTTTTACTGTTCAGGTAAATAAAAAGGGAACAAGTCCATATCTTCAATACTATATAAAGGATTTAAAAAAGCATGATACGCAAAATTTTAGTTAGTATACTTTTTTTATCTTTTTTTGTAGGTTGTGACTCATCAACTGTTGAGTATGAACCTAAATTAGTTTTAGTTAGAGAGCCACAACTAGTTGAGAATTGTGGAGTTAGAACTGAGTGGGTAATATCTGATATTTTAGGAAGAAAAGGTTCAACTAAAATCTCCATTAAAGATACATCAGGTTCCACATTAGCAACAGAGAGTAGAGAAAATGTATGGTTTAAATCAAGTGGATCTATTTTCTCATTTTGTTTCTCTGAAAATACTATTGCTCCATTTGTTTTAACAATTGAGGGCTGTTTAGATGATGAAGAGTTATGTTTTAATAATACATTTAATATCACTGAGATTTTACCAATAGATGGTGAGTCTCCACTTAAAATATATGGTGAAATAGATAATCCTGATGGGGTTTCTGTTGAGATAAAATTAAAAAAATCTGCTATTAATGGCTATTTTTTAGAACAATTTGAGCTTTTGAATATTGAAAAAGGGAGAGATACTCTTTTAATAAAGGCTACATCAAAAGATTCTAACTATTTTTATAGAGAGATTGAGATTGATGATTTTATTTTTGATTCAACATCAAAAATAAGGATTTTCATTCCAAAAGAGAGTTATGAGACTTATGAGGAGGAGATTATTCCATCATGTTCATTCTCTGGAAGCAATAATCCTGCCTTACCACTTCTCACAATTGCACTAGTTTTATTTCTTTTTTTCATAAAAAAAAGAGATGAAAAATAGTTAATTAATTTGTTACAGTTTTTATTTTTTTTAAAATTGCTTCAACATGTCCCTCAACTTTTACATTTTTAAATATATACTTTATAACTCCCTCTTTATCAACAATAAAAGTTGTTCTTGAGACTCCAAAATAGGTTTTTCCATAGTTTTTTTTCTCTCTCCAAACACCAAGTTTTTGAGATAATATATTGTCAATGGAACTTATCCCAATAATTTTCCAACCATCAGCAATAAAAAACTCCTCTCTATCTCGAAAATCTCCACCCTTTACTGTTACCTGAAGATTAAATTCTGGTGCGTTTTTTCCAATAGTTGCTCTCATTATATCTCCTAAAAAAAAGTACACAAATTTAATAACAACAATTTTTCCAAAAAATCTATAAATCAATTTTATTACTTATCTTCACCATTCTCATTTGAATTTTAAATAATTATTAAAAATATTATCTTTTTTGTAATTATCTGTTTTTTTTATTTTCTTCTATAAAAAATTTGATTGCTACAATAACGATATTTCGTTATTTCAACGTTGGAAAATGGTTGTCATATATTAAATTATATATGAAGTATGTAATTAATACTCTTTTTGTATAGTTTCTTGTCTCTTCAATTGGAATCTCCTCAATAAATTGGTCATAAGGGAGTTTATCAAAAAGCTTTTTCCATCTTTTAACTGCATTCTCTCCTGCATTATATGATGGAATTACATGATAAAGTGTATTTGAGAATAGCTTTGAGTTCATCCCTAAATATTTTGAACCAAGTTTAATGTTATAATCTGGATTAAACAAAAGTGATTTTTGATAATCAACTTTTAATGTTTTAGCTAAACCTTTTGCAGTTGGTTCTATTATCTGCATCAATCCAAAAGCATTTGCCCAAGACTCAATTGATACATGAAAATAGGACTCCTCTCTCATTATAGCAAGAACTAGATATGGAGATATTTTACTCTCTTTTGCATACTTATCAACAAACTGAAAGTAGGCTTTGGGATACAGCTTTTTAAAGTAATTAATCTCCTCAACAATATCCATATTATATGGTTGCCACTTATATCGAGATGAAAAATTCCAAAAAGGAAGGTGATATGCTTTTGAGTCTATTAAAAATATTAAAAGCTCCTCTTTAAAATTATTGAGAAACTCTTTATTCTCTTTTTGTATACTATTTAATTCATACATTAAAAACTCTGTTAATTGATTATTTGAGTAGTACTCTATTTTATCATAAACTGCAATTTCTTTAAAATACTCAATTAGTTTATCCGAAGAGTAATTTTTAGCTGGTTTTGAGTTAAAATCAACAATTTTATTTAATTTTGCTCTTGCCATAAAAGCATAAAAATTATTTCCAGCAGTTTTTACAATATCTTCATACTCTTTTTGAGCCTGTTTATCATTTTTTAAAACCTCATAACTTTTTGCAAACCAATATTGTAATCTTTTTTTAGAGAAGTAGTGACTCTCTTCAAACCCTTTTTGAGTTACATCTTTATAAAAATTTACATACTCTTTATATTTTTTTTGTTTGTATAAATTATATGCAATTTTCCAAACTGCCTCCTCTGTTGTATCCCCTTTTGGAAATAGTTTTATTTGCTCTTTATATATTTTCTCTGCATCTTTGTATTTTTTTTGAAGAGAGTAAATAAATCCTACATAATTTATAGCATCATCTGCAAGATTACTTTTGGGATAGTTTTTATAAACTTTTGTGTAGTATGTAATTGCATTTGAGTACTCTTTTTTTGCATTATATGATGATGCCATCAAGTAAAATAGTCTATCATTTTCACTAAATTTTGGACAGTTCTCTTCAATTTTTAAAAAAGAGTCAATTGCAGATTGATGATGTCTTCTTTTTCTAAAGGCTAATCCATTATAAAAATGGGAATTACAGTAATTATCTAACTCTTTCTCAATTGAAATAGAGTCTATAAATTTTGAAAAACAGTTATTAGCCCCCTCATTTTGATGATATTTTGTTAAATTTGAGCAATTTTCTGTTTTTTGAGATGTTGATAGGGATATATTCAGCATTTTTAGAGTTGAATATAGATATATTGATTTTTTTAGTTCAGAATCAGGATTTTTAACTAATATCTTTTTTATTAGCTCAATAGCCTTTTTTTTCTCTTTTTTTTCAACTAAATATTGTGCAAATAGAAATATTAACTCCATATCAGAGGAGAGGTTAATCTCTAAATCTTTATATTTTGCATAAATATCTCCTATTTCCTCATATTTTTTAAATTTTAATAAAATTTTAACAAAAAGAAGATCTCTCTCCTTTTGAAGTGGAAATTTTGATGATATTTTTTCACATAACTCTAAACTCTCATCAAATCTCTCTAACTTAAAAAAAGATAAAGATTTATAGTAATAAATCTCATTATTTAAAAATTTAAATTTTTCATCACTCTCAATTTTAGAAAAATATTCAATAGATTGTTCATACTCATTAAGTCTAAAGTATGTTACTCCTAATATAAAAGAGTCTCCATTTTTTTGTAAATATGGAAGGGCATCCTCATAAAATCCTGCCTGAAAAAGATACATCCCTTTCTCTTTTTCTGAAGCAAAAATGGTTGTAAATAAAATAAAAATAGATAAATATAGTAAAAATCTCATAAATCACCTATAATAAACTTAATAAAAATCAAAAAATTTAACAATATCACTCTTTATTAATTAAAAAAAGTTTTTTATTTATATTTTAAATACCTAAAATAACTCTTGCAATCTGAAGATATATCACTAAACCAATAATATCTATTGATGTTGATATAAATGGACCACTCATTAAAGCAGGATCTAATTTAATTGTTTTAAAAAAAACAGGAAGTATTGTTCCAGATATCATTGCAACAGTCATTGTTGTTAAAAGTCCAAGAGAAACAACAATTGAGATATCAAAAGCACTCTCTTGTAAATAGACTCGTCCAAAAGTTAAAAAAGCTAATATTATCCCCATTGCTCCAGCAAGTAGAAGCTCTTTTTTTATAAGTGGCCACAAATCTCCACGTCCAATCTCTCCTGTTGCTAAACCACGAATAACAAGTGTTGCAGATTGTGTTCCAGCATTTCCTCCTGTTCCAATAAGTAGTGGTATGAAAAAAGAGAGTGCAACAACCTGATCTAAAACAGTTTCAAATCTTTTTAAAACCATTCCTGTCATACTTTGCAAAATTAGAAGAACAATAAGCCAAAGAACACGATTTTTAAAAATCTCTTTAAATGGTGTATCAAGGTAATTATCCTCTGTTGGTAACATACCAGCCATTTTATGAATATCCTCTGTAGCCTCCTCTTGAACAACATCAACAAGATCATCAAATGTAACAATTCCAATCATTTTATCACCAGATCCAATAACTGGAAGTGCAATAAGATTATATTTATTCATAATTTCTGCTGCTTTCTCCTGATCCATTGAGGCCTCAACAGATATTAAACTACTGTAATCAATAATATTTTCTAAAATACTATCTGGTTCAGCAAGAATAAGCTCTTTAAGAGATATAACACCATCTAAACGACCACTTTCATCAAGAATATAAGAGTAGTATATTGTTTCTTTATCTCGATAGTTTGTTCTTAGATGATTTATTGCCTCCTGAACACTCATTTTTGAGTTTAACTTAACAAAATCAGGAGTTGCAAGACGAGCAACAGAGTACTCTGGATAAGCCATGTATCTTCTTGCAACATCTTGCTCCTCTGGTGATAGTGCCTCAATATATTTCTGTGCAATATCATTTGGCAAATCCTCAAAAAGCTCTGTTCTATCATCAGGTGCCATCTCATTAAGAACATCACCAATTCTCTCCTCATTTAGAGTTTGAAGAATCTCCTCTTGTTCTGGATAATCTAATTCAGAGAAAACCTCAACAGCCTGCTCTTTTGGTAAAACCTGAAAAAGAAATGAGCGATCATCTTCACTTAATTCATCCATTATCTCTGCAACATCTTGAGGAAAAAACTCATCTAAAAGATATTTTAGAGCCTCATCATCTTTGCTTTGAATAAACATTTTTACTTCAGGAAGAACTAATTGTAAAAACATATCTCTTTTATCACTCATAAAACCTCTAAATTGAAAGAGTTTTATAAAAATGCTGTTTATATTATTTTATTTTTTATTATATAAACAAACAATAAGGGATATATTTTATCATTAAAAAATAAAACAAACAATAAAAAATCAATTCTATCATTAAAAAATAAAATGTAATTTTTTATTTCATTTTCACTTAAAAAATAAGATTTAAAAGAGTTATTTTTATAGCTTTTTTTAAGTTATGCAAGAGGTCTACTATAAAAAAATTGTGGAGCAGAGAAAAATCTCTACTCCACAATTCAAAAACATCGATAAGTAAATGAATTAATCCTCAAGAGATTCATCCTCAGGAGAGCTATCGTTTAAAACAACTCCCTCAATTCCCATTTTATCAAGAACAGATTTCTCAATTTGCTCTGCAATTGATATATTTTCAGATAAAAATTTACGACTATTCTCTTTTCCCTGACCCAATTTTTCATCATTATATGAGAACCATGCTCCAGCTTTTTTAACAAATCCATAAACAACACCAAGATCAAGAAGTTCTGAAAAATGGTCAACACCTTTACCATAAATGATATCAGTATTAAACTCTTTAAATGGTGATGCAACTTTATTTTTTGCTATTTTAACTTTTATTGTATGACCAATAACATCATTTCCACTTTTTACAGCACCAATTCTTCTCACATCTATTCTTTGAGATGCAAAATATTTTAAAGCTTTTCCACCTGTTGTTGTTTCTGAAGGACCATATCCCATTGCACCAATATTTGCACGTAGTTGGTTTATAAAAATAACAATTGATTTTGATTTACACACACTTCCTGTTATTTTACGAAGAGCTTTACTCATCAATCTTGCCTGAAGACCAACATTTGCATCACCAATATCCCCCTCAATCTCTGCTTGAGGAGTTAATGCTGCAACAGAGTCAACAATAATCATATCAATTGCATTAGAACGAACAAGTGTTTCAACAATATCAAGAGCCTGTTCTCCATTATCTGGTTGGGAAACAAGAAGTGCTGTTGTGTCAACTCCTAATGCTTTTGCATATTTTAAATCTAATGCATGTTCTGCATCAATAAATGCAACTGTTCCACCATTTTTCTGTGCGGTTGCTATTGCATGAAGTGCCAATGTTGTTTTTCCTGATGCCTCTGGTCCATAAATCTCAATAATTCTACCTCTTGGATATCCACCGATACCAAGTGCAAAATCTAACTGCATAATACCTGTAGGAATATAAGCTACCTCATCACTAACTCCCTCTTTTCCAAGTTGCATAATTGAGCCTTTTCCATACTCTTTCTCAATCATGTCAATTGCTGCTTGTAAAGCTTTTTGTTTGTTGTCAACACTGTTTGATACATCTTTTTTAGCCATAATATCCTCCGAAAATTTATTCACTCACTCATCTGTTAATAATATAGAATAAATTTGATAAAAAGTATAGAGAGAAAAAAAAAATAAGAAAGTTCTATTTTTCTATAATTTTTTTCTCTAAAAAAAGGTATTTATAAAGATTATTTAGATGTAAAATATAGAGAACTAAAAAAACAATTAACTTTTTAGTTTTTTACAAATTATACAATATTATATCTTTTTGTTGTTTAAAAAATATATCTTTTTATTCTTTAAAATAAAAAACAGTTTATTTTTTTAAAAACCTAGTTTAAAAATATCTATAGATTTGTTAGTTTTTCTATGTTAAAATTATCTCATACTATTTTGTTATTTTAATTAAAACAAGAGAATAGTTAAATACTTATAAAAATCTATGTTATGTGAGGAGTTATGGATAGAGTTTATGATCATTTAGTTATTGGAAGTGGAATTGCAGGGATATTTTTTGTTTTGAAAGCAGCACAAAGTGGTCAATCAATTTTAATGGTAACAAAAGATAATATTGAAAATTCAAATAGCTTTAATGCACAAGGTGGAATTGCCTCTGTTTTAGACCCAGATGATTCATATGAAAAACATTTTCAAGATACTATTACTGCTGGTGGTGGATTGTGTCATGAAGATACTGTTAATATATGTGTTCAGAATGGACCAAGATTAATTAATGAGTTAAAAGAGCTTGGGGTACCATTTTCAGAACATAATAACTTTTTTGATTTAGGAAAAGAGGGGGGGCATTCAGAAAGACGTGTTGTTCATGCTGGTGATGTTACTGGAAATCAATTAATTGAGGTTTTGGGTAAAAAAGTTAAAGAGTTAAGTAATGTTACTATTCTTGAAAATCATATGGCTATTGATCTTATAACAGGATATTTTGAGGATAGAGAGGAGAAATATGCTATGGGAGCATATGTTCTTGATAAAAAAACTCATAAAATATATAGATTTTTAGCAAAAAATACAATTTTAGCAACTGGTGGAGCTGGGAAAGTCTATATCTATACATCAAATCCCGATACTGCTACTGGTGATGGAATTGCAATGGGATATCGTTCTGGTGCCAAAATTGGAAATATGGAGTTTATTCAGTTTCATCCAACCTGCCTTTATCATTCAAAAGCCAAATCATTTCTTATTTCTGAGGCATTAAGAGGTGAAGGTGGTATTTTAAAGTTAAAAAATGGAAAAACATTTATGGAAAACTACCATCATTTAAATAGTTTAGCACCAAGAGATGTTGTTGCAAGTGCAATAGATTTCGAGATGAAAAAATCAGGGGATGACTCCGTTTTTCTGGATATGACTCATTTGAATTCCGATTTTTTAAAAAAACGTTTTCCAAAAATATATGAAAAATGTTTATCTTTTGGTATAGATATGTGTGTTGAACCAATACCAGTTGTTCCTGCAGCACACTACTCTTGTGGAGGAGTTGTAACCGATTTGAATGGTGAAACATCAATAAAACATCTTTTTGCAATTGGAGAGGTTGCTTTTACTGGACTTCATGGTGCAAATAGACTTGCTTCAAACTCTCTTTTAGAGGGGCTTGTTTTTGGTGAAAGGGCAGCTATAAAAGCTATTAACTATTTTGATAACTATCAAGCTTTTGAGAAAACTTGGCATTGGAATCCAGGTCAAGCAGTAAGTAGTAATGAGGAGGTTTTAATCTCTCACACTTGGGATGAGATAAGAAGATTTATGTGGAATTATGTTGGAATTGTTCGCTCAAACAAACGATTAAAATTGGCTCAAAGACGAATTAGAATGATAAAAAGGGAGATTGATAGTTACTATTGGGCATTTTTTATAACTCCAAATTTGATTGAGTTAAGAAATATTGCAAATATTGCAGAGATGATTATTGAGTCTGCACTAAAACGAAAAGAGAGTAGAGGACTTCATGTTAATATTGATTATCCAGAAAAAAATACTCAATTTGATAAAACAAATACATATATATCTATATTTGAAATTAAAAATCAGGTTTGATATTAAGTTTTTATAAAAAAAAAGATATTTTTACTCTTTTTGTTTAGAAGTAACTAAATATTTCTCTCTAATTTCTGATAGTTAATAAAAAATAATTGATTTTAAAATCTTATTTTACTATAATGAACTAAATTGAGAGTGTTTGCGATGAATGGTGAAAAAGTAAATAATTATGTCTCTTTTATTGATGATGATCATGAGGAGAAAACCCAGATTGTTGAAGAGAAGAGTATAATAAAAAATCTAAAAAATACAAAAGCATATCTAATAGAGATATATGGTGAAAATCTTGGTAAAAAAATAGAGATTGAGACAGATAGAGTTATAATTGGTAGAGAGGCCCGTTGTAATATTGTTATTAACTCAACCTCTGTTTCAAGAAAACATGCAATGATTTATAAAAAATATATTGATATGGGAAATCATCACTCAATGTACTCATTTTGGGTGAGAGATTTAGGCTCAACAAATGGCACTTATGTTGGTGACCAACCTATTAATGATATTGAATTAATGAATGGTGATACAATAAAAGTTGGTAGTACTATATTTAAATTTATTATTGGAAGTGATATTGAGACTGCATATTTTGAAGAGATATATAATATGACAATTGTTGATGGATTAACAGAGATTCATAACAAAAGATATTTTCTTGAGAGTTTAGAGAAAGAGATAAGTAGAGCAAGAAGATATGATCGACCACTATCACTAATAATGTTAGATATTGATTTTTTCAAAAAAATAAATGATACTTATGGTCACTTAACTGGAGATTATGTTTTGAAAAAAATGTCACAAGTGATAAAAGATTCAATTAGGCGTGAGGAGATTTTTGCTCGTTATGGTGGTGAGGAGTTTTCAATTATTATGCCAGAGGCTCCAAAAAAATCGGCAGTAACTCTTGCAGAGAAAGTAAGGCAACTAATTGAGGAGACAATATTTTCATTTGAAGGTCATGTTGTTCCTGTAACAATTAGTTTGGGTGTTTCTGCTTTGGATAAATCTATCTCATCTGCCCTTGAATTAATTGCATTTGCAGATAAAAATCTTTATAGGGCTAAACATAATGGCCGAAACTGTGTTGTTGGGTAATGTTTTTACCACATTTTTTGAGTATCTTCAACAGCAGGGTTATATAGTTGCAATCTCACAAAAAATAGCCTTTTTTAATTCAATAAAACATCTTGGTATTTTAGATAAAGAGATTTTTTTATCAATATGTAGAACCACATTAGCATCTGATTACTCTCATTTATTAAGGTTGGATTTCTATCTTAATATCTATTTTGACGAAAAAAATATACTTGGGGATAATTTTAGAGATATTAGTTTATTTTTTAAAAATAAAAAAGATTCTGATAATCTTTTTTTAAAAGATAAAAAAGATTCTGATAATAGTTCTTTAGAAAATAAAAATAGTGTTTTAACAGAAAAAAAAATTTTTGAAACAGAAACAGCTCCTATTGAGGGAGTTGTTTCAAGATATATGTTTCAACAGAAAAACTATGGAGCTTTATTAAAATATATTGTTCTTGATCAAAAAGAGCAACTTATGAGATTAATTCATCTGTCAGCACAAAATATAGATTATGCTCAATTAAAAAACAGTTTTGGAACAGGAAAAGTAACAGAGATTATTAGAAAACGTTTAGGTACAGAGAAATTACCAGAGCTTTTTGATAAATTTATTGCCTCTTTAAAAGAGTCTGGTGCATCTGATGAGGAGATAGAACATATCTCAAAAAGGATTAAACGTGGACTCCAAACCCTCAAAAAAAATATAAGAAACTATGTTAAACTAAAAGTAGATTCAATAGATTCTGAAAAATACTATAATAGAGATATAAATATTATTAACAATAGCATAAAAGATAAAAATATAGATTTTTATGAAAAAAATATCAACACAATTAATTATAAAGAGAGTTCTCAAGAGATGAGTGATGCCTTAACTCAACTTATTGAAAAACTAAAAAGAAAAAAAGGGATAAAACAGAAAAAAGATAGAAAAGGAAGAGTTGATATAAAAAAAATTATAAAAAAATCGGCTCAAACAGAGCTTATACCATTTAAAATATATTTTAAAAAAAAGGTTATGAAAAAAAATAGTGTCATATTTTTCTGTGATATATCGGAATCGGTTCAAAAAACAACATACTTTATTTTAAAATTTATACTTTTATTAAAAGAGCGATTTGATAAAATGAGAGGATTTGTTTTTATCTCTGAATCAGGTGATATAACAGACTATTTTGAAAATAGCTCAATTGATAATGCAATTGCAAAAATAATCTCATCACCACCCATTAGTACAAATATAAATAGTAACTACTCAACAGCTTTTGAGCATTTTATAAAAAACTTTGAGCATTATCTAACACCATCAACTCTATTTTTTATAGTTGGTGATGGAAGGGGAAATTATGATTCAAATGCTTTATCATCTATTATATACCTAAAGAAAAAAGTTAAAAAAATAGTTTGGCTTAATCCAGAGGAGTCTCAATTTTGGGGCCTTTCTGATAGTGATATGAGTATATATCTACAACATGTTGATTCTGCTTATCCTTTATATAATATGAAAACATTGGAAAAATTTGCAATTGAGTTCTCTTTAGTTTAAAAATATTTTAAATTTTATTTTATCTTTTGTAAAAAATAGAGAAAAATATTATTTTTAATAAAAGAAAGAAATTAATAGATTTTTAATGACTATTTTATAAGATTAAAAATATAGCAGGATGTAGTGTTATCATCTTTTTTTATCTCAATTTTAATCTCTTCAACTTTTTCTCTATCTTGATAAAGATTTATTAAAGATATTTTACTATCCTGAATTGGTTTATTATAGTAAAAATGTAACAACATGTGAGATGTTTTATACTCTGTTTTTGTGAAAAAATCATCACTTTGAACAGCATAATGCCCTTTATTTTCAGTTGGAATTGCTATTTTTAAAACTCCACTTGAACACTCTTGAGATGTTAGAGATATTTTTTTCTCACCAAATTTTATTTTTGAGATATCTGTTTGAGGAGAACTACCTAAAGAGAATATTATCCAAAATGTAAATACAATAAATGTTAGGAAAACTGCAACAACTCCAAAAAACTTAAATAAAATAAAAGACTCCTCTCTTTCAGATTCTATTGCATTTAAATGTTTATTTTCTGATAGTTGTTGAATTCTTTTTTGTAAATCATCAATTTTTAAATAATCATTTTGTAGTCTATCTTCTTGTATTCTCTCCTCATAAGAGTGATTTCCTATATTCATGAATATATGTGATAGCTCTTTTTTTCTCATCTCTATTGAAGTGTTATTATTAGAGATAAGTTTTTTTAGAGTGTCAATCTCTTTAATTTTCTCTTTCTTTAAACGAGCCATCTCTCTTCTATAGGTTGTTATTTGAGTTTCAGCAGTTTTTATCTCATTCTCAATAACAATTATCTCCTCTTTTAAAGAGTCACTTACTCTACTTCTCTCTTCAAAATCTTGTGTTAACTCAAGAATCTCTTTTTGTATTCTCTCCTGCTCCTCTTTTAAACTTTCTAATTTATCTTCATTTAAAAGATTTTCATCATTTTTTTGTAGAAGAATCTCCTCATTATTTTTAAAAATTCGCTCTTTATTTTTTAGAATATTTTTGGTATCTCGTAGTTCCAATTTTATTTTTTCAAGTTCATCTTTTTTTGTTATAAATGTAGTTTTGGGTGATAAAAGTTGCTCTTTTAACTCATCAATTAAAGGATTATAGTCATCAACTCTTTTATCATACTCCTCTTTTTTCAAATCTATCTTCTTCTGAAAATCGGAGTTCTCTTTTTCAAGAGTTTTTATAACAGATTGAACATTTTCTAAAGAGTTAAAAATCTCTCTAATAAAACCATTATCATCATCTTTTGTTATCTTTTTACCAAGTTCCTCATAATGAGTTGACAATACTGCTCTTAAATCAATAAGCTCTTTTTGAAGTCTTCTTATCTCATTTTTTCTTCTTAGTTCTCGAAACCCTCTTGAAAGAATCTCTTTGATTTTCATGATAATATTCCTTAAAAACATTGAAAACAATAACCTATTTTATACGTTATTTATAAAAAATTGTCAACTATTAACATTTTTTTCAAATTTATAAATAAATTCTTGTATATTTCAAAGATTTCTGATAAAAATGGGGCTTTGATGGAGTTTTCATGAACGACAAAATAAGAAATATTGCAATTATCGCCCATGTAGATCATGGTAAAACAACTCTTGTTGATAGAATACTACAATTAGTAAGTACTCAAAGAGATTCACAAAAAATGGAAGAGAGAGCTATGGATTCTAATGCAATTGAGAAGGAGCGTGGAATCACAATTTTAGCTAAAAATACTGCTGTTTTTTATAATGACTATAAAATAAATATTGTTGATACCCCTGGTCATGCCGATTTTGGTGGAGAGGTTGAACGTGTTCTTAATATGGTTGATGGTGTTCTTCTTCTTGTTGATGCTTTTGAGGGACCAATGCCTCAAACAAAATATGTTTTAAGAAAAGCTATGATGAGAAAGCTAAAACCAATTATTGTAATAAATAAAATAGATAGAGAGGGAGCTAGACCAAAAGAGGTTCTTGAGGAGGTTTATGACCTTTTTATAGATTTAGGATCATCCGAAGAGGATCTTGATTTTCCAGTTATATATGCCTCTTCAAAACAGGGATATGTTAAAAATGATCCAGATGGTGAAGTTTTACCAATGAATGTTTTAGTAGACCTAATTATTAAAGAGATTAAAGAACCAGATGCATCTCTTAATGAGTCTCTTCAGATTCAGATATCAACTCTTGATTATGACTCTTATGTTGGATTAGTTTCTACAGGTAGAATTCATAAAGGAAGCATAAAAGTAAATCAACATGTTGAGTTTGTTTATGGTAAAATCAAAGAGAGTTTTAAAATAACCAAACTTATTGGTTATAATGGATTAAGAAAAATAGATATACAAGAGGCTTTTGCAGGTGATATTGTCTCTTTAGCAGGAACAAACAATATCAAAGTTGGTTCAACAATTGGTATTCCTGACTTAGTTGAACCACTTCCATTAATTAAAGTTGATGAACCAACAATATCCATGAATTTTATGGTTAATGACTCTCCATTAGCTGGAAAAGAGGGCAAATATTTAACAAGTCGTCATTTAAGAGATCGGTTATACAAAGAGGCACTCTCAAATGTTGCTCTAAAAGTTGAAGATACAAATACAACAGAGTCTTTTAAAATATCTGGTCGTGGAGAGTTGCATTTAGCAATTCTTATTGAAACAATGAGAAGAGAGGGATTTGAGCTTCAACTCTCTCGTCCAGAGGTTATTTTTAAAGAGATTGATGGAGTAAAATGTGAACCCTATGAGGAGGTTCATATTGAGGTTCCAGATGAGTATAGTGGTGTTGTTATTGAGAAGTTAAATCAACGATATGGTATTTTGAAAAATCTTGAAAATCTTCCCTCTGGAGCTGTAAGAATTATGTATAGAATTCCATCAAGAGGTCTGCTTGGATATCGTGGACAGTTTTTAACAGATACAAAAGGAGAGGGGATTCTTTACTCTATTTTTGATAGTTATGATAAAATAGCTGGTTCAATTAAGGCAAGAAGAAGTGGGTCTATTGTATCTCAAGAGGAAGGAAAAGCAGTTGCATTTGCACTTTTTAATATTCAAGAGAGAGGCTCATTATTTATAAAACCAAATGATTCAATTTATGAAGGTATGGTTATTGGAATCTACTCAAAACAGAGTGATTTAGTTGTTAATCCAATGAAGAAAAAACAGCTTACAAATATGAGAGCCTCTGGTTCTGATGAAGCAGTTCGTCTTGTTCCACCAATAGATATGACTCTTGAAAAAGCGATGGAGTTTATTGATGATGATGAACTTATTGAAATTACTCCACTCTCTATAAGAGTAAGAAAAAAACTTCTTACTTTTGAAGAGAGAAAAAGATTTAACAAACATCAAGAATCATAAAAAATCAGATAAAAAATCATTAATTTTAAATAATAAATTCACATATTAACTATAAGTTTCTCTTGAATTATAATAAAAAACAGTATACAATTATCTGTATATAAGTGTAAAGAGGTGGGTATGATAGTATTTATAGTTTATGTTAAAAACCAAGAGATGTCCAAAAATTTTTATAATGAGGTTTTACAAACAGAGCCATTTTTAGATGTTGTAGGAATAACAGAGTATAGACTTGATAGTGAAGTCTCTTTGGGAATTATGCCAGAGGATGCAATATATAGATTATTAGAGGGAAAAATATCACATCCTAATGAAATTAATGGTAAACCTAAATGTGAAATATATCTATATGTAAAAGATCCAAATTCATGCTACCAGAGATTAATTAATTCTGGTGGAACTCCTCTTTCTGAAGGTAAAATTAGAGATTGGGGTGATTATGTTTGTTATGGATATGATTTAGATGGAAATATTTTAGCATTTGCAAAAAGAGATTAAACCTACTGTTCATGTAATAATTTTATATCTTCAAGAAAAATATAAAAGAAATAATAATACCCTATAAGAATAAAAAAAATTATTCATGTGGATGTGAGTAACATAATTTACATAAAACAAAATCTTTTTTGTTCACTTGATATTATCCCATAAAGAAACTATAATAAATATTATTTTTTTGATTAATTAAAAAAATATTAAGGAGAAAATATGAGAAAACAGCTTTCAACAAGTATTTACACTTTTAAAACTATTATTGAACAAAATTGTATGTATGTTGACAAAACAAAAGAGATTTTTGAACTTGTAAATAGACCTAATGGGCAGTTTTTTTTATCTCGTCCAAGAAGATTTGGGAAATCACTTACTTTATCTACCTTAGAGGCAGTTTTTAAAGGCGAAAAAGAGCTTTTTAAAGGTTTATATATTTATAATAAAGATTATAGTTGGAAACAACATCCAATTATAAGATTAAGCTTAAATGAAGTAAGTTCAAGAACAGCTCAAGAGTTAGAAGAAAAGCTTCAATATGAAATTGATAGAATGGCAAGAAAAAACAGTATAAAACTTTATACAAATGGAGCCTCTTCTAAATTTAAAGAGTTAATTGAAGAGTTTTATGATTTACAAGGTTCAGTTGTTATTCTAATTGATGAATATGATAAACCAATTTTAGATAATATTTTAGAAAAGGAAGAAGTAAAAAATATTAGAGCTTTTTTAAAATCTTTTTATGGAATAATTAAAGCTTGTGAAAGATATTTAAGATTCACTTTTATAACAGGAGTTAGTAAATTTACTCAAGTTAGCATATTTTCTGATTTAAATAACCTAACAGATATAACTCTTGATTCCGATTTTGCAACAATTTGTGGTTTTACAAAAGAAGAAACAGAGTTTTATTTTGCAGA
>DYRY01000114.1 GCA_020718465.1 Anaeromyxobacter dehalogenans
AGCATAAAATGTTAAAAAATCACAAAATAACTTGAATTTTTTGTGAAATTCCTTTATAAATGGTGTTATTTATGGAGGAGACATGAGAAAATTTCTGTTTTTACTAATAATTTTAATCCCTTTTATGGGTGCATGTGGTGAAGATTCAAAAAAAGAGGATAATGTAGCTTGTAGTCCTCAAAATCCAAATGGAACTTGCCCAACTGGAAAAGTTTGTCAAAATGGTCAATGCAAAATTGAGAACTCAAATCTATGTGCAAATGTAACTTGTGGTTCTAATGCAACTTGTAATACAACAAATGGAAACTGTTTTTGTAACACTGGTTTTGAGGGAAATCCATTAACTAGTTGCACTCCTATTCAAGGTAATCTATGTGCAAATGTAACTTGTGGTTCTAATGCAACCTGTAATGCAACAAATGGAAACTGTTTTTGTAACACTGGTTTTGAGGGAAATCCATTAACTAGTTGCACTCCTATTCAAACTGTTAATGGAACTATAGGTTCTGCTTGTACAGCTAATGGAGATTGTACAGATACTGATGCTACTTGCATTCTTAATGATGCACTTCCTGGAGGATATTGCAGTGTTACATGTTCTCAAGATATGGGAAGTTGTGGAACTGGTGGATTATGTCTTCAATTAACTGATGGTTTTGCATGTTTTAAATCTTGTACTCTTGGAAATGATTCAAGTTGTGGAAGAGCAGACTATATATGTGATTCAGTTTCACAAACACAAGGAATCTGTTATCCTAAATGTACAACAAATAGTGATTGTGGTGATGGATATATCTGTAAAGCAGATGGTCATTGTAATATTGCTCCAGCAAATTGTAATGTTGTAACAAGTGAAGGTTGTCCATCAAATCAGGCATGTTATCTAAATAATGGAGAGCTTATATGTTATCAAGCAGGAACAGCAGAAGTTGGACAAAGTTGCCAATATCCAAATAGTTGCCAACGTGATTTAGTTTGTGCTGGAAACCCAGGTGTTTGTTATGAGATTTGTGATTCAGTTAATCCTTGTTCAACTAATGTAAGTTGCCAAATTTTTACTGACCAAACATTTGGTTATTGTCCACCTGCTGGAACCCAAGAGATTGGAGAGAGATGTGGTGGGACTTTGGGTGGTTGTGTTGCAGGAAGTGGATGTTTGGGTACAACAGCAGATGATTCACGTTGTTATGAAGAGTGTACAGTTGGTGGCGCAGCATGTTCAATTCAAGGATATAGTTGTCAAGCAATTCAAGGTGGTGATACATTCTGTTTTCCTGCTAAGTAATTCTAAAAATCTAAATATCACTTATTTTTAAAAATAAAAATGCTATAATTGATTTTTATGATACTATTTTAAAAACCAAATTCCACATATTATTTTTTTGTTATCCATAAAAAAATAAAAAACAATTTGATTTTTATTGTAGAAATCAATAGATATCTTGCATAACTTAAAAAAAGTGATAAAAAGAGTTTTTTTTTATATTTTTTATAAATAAATAGGGTTTTGCAGTAAACCCATTAACCTTAAAAATTATAAACTGATTTATATTATTTGATAGCAAATGATATTAAAATTAGATACTGTCATTATAATTTATGAAAATGGTTGAATTTTATAAACTATCATCCATTGTAAATGGTTTTGAATCAGGATTATCTTTTTTGGTTTCAGATTCATTACTATTTGCTTCTGAGTCAAATTTAGCTTTTTGCTCTTGTGCTCTCATTGATTCTAAAGCCTCATTTTCAAAACTTAAAAACATACTATCTAACTCTGCAAGTTTCTCTTTTGAGAAGTTATATTTTTTTGTATAAACTTTAAGATTACCTGCCTTAATATCTTTATTAACTTTTTTTGCAGTTATATCAAGAAGAGAATCAATATTATCTCTAAATGATTTAGGCATTTTATCAAAAAGGTGTTTAACAATAAATCTTTTAAAACTAAAATATATACAAGCAACATCTTCATTAAAAGGTCCAAATGGATAAACTTCTGATATATTAGCCTCTCCTAATATTTTTTTAACATATAAATCTCCACTTTGATACTCATCAATATTATATGTACTCACTTCAGATATCTCTTTTTTTATGCTCTCACCAAACATTCCAATATATGTCTCTGCTAAAACATTAAAAAAGTATGGAACAACAACAGCTAAATTTTGTCTTGCACTTATCTCTGCTAATTCAGAGTAACCAATACCTCTTCCCCAAAAACCAATCCCTTCATAATTTTTTTTAATGTATGGATTCTCTTTTTGGATACATTTTTTTATCTCTGGTAGATTTGCAAAAAAACTATCCCCAACTTCACAAAGATTATTTTTGCACTCAATTGTGGTTAATTTTTTACCATTCTCAACTGCTCCTGAGCCTGAACAACCTAAAATTAAAACAGATAAAACAAAAAAAGAGAGTAACTTTCTCATAAAACTCCTTAAAAAATAAACATTAATAAAACAGAAAAAACATTTTTTCTATATAATGAACAAATAGAAAAAATGCAAATATTTTCTATTTTTTTATGAATATATTGATATTAATATATTGTGATATGGTAATTTTTATAAAATTTTAAAAATAGTTTATAAAATAGTAAAATTAATTTTTTTTTTTAATAAATTATGTTATACTAATAAAAGTTCTTTATTGGAGGTAGTTGTTCATTATGGACGATTTGGTCTGGAGTATAATAATTCTTGTTGTTTTATTCATGTTATCTGCATTTTTTTCATCTGCCGAAACAGCCTTTACATCAGTTAGTAAGTTTAAATTAGAGACAAAAGCAAAGGCTGGAGATAAAAGGGCTCAACAAATACTCTCCCTTATAAAAAATCCAAGCCATTTTTTTACAGTTATTTTATTGGGAAATAATATTGTAAATATTGCAGCAGCCTCATTTTCAACATATATAATAATGAAATTAGTTAAATCTCAAGAGTCTGCAGTTCTTATCTCAACTTTTGGTGTAACATTTTTTGTTTTAATATTTGGAGAGATTATCCCAAAATCTTTTGCAAGTTTTTACTCAAATCAACTTGCAAATGTCTACTACATTTGGGTAAAAATTTTTGATTTTATTTTTTCACCAATAATCTGGTTTGTTAAATTTATAACCTATCCTATTCTCAAAAAAGTTCAAAATCCTCAAATTTTACACTTTACAGAAGAGGATGTAAAGCATATTATTGAGACAAGTAAAGATAATGGGGTTCTTGACCCTAAAGCCTCAGAGCTAATTACAAATGCAGTTGAGTTTAAAGATATATCTGTTTCAGAGATTCTTACACCAAGAGTTGATATCTTTAGATTGGATATGAATACATCAATTCAAGAGGCAATTGATAAATCAATTCAGGCAGGATTTAGTAGGATTCCAGTCATGGAGGAGTCAGTTGATAAAATTGTTGGAATTGCATATCTCAAAGATATGATTAAACTATCTTATCAAGATAAAGAGGCTGCAAACTCAATTTTTGTAAAAGATGTGATGAGAAAACCTTTAAGAATTCCTGAAGATAAAAAAATTAGTGATCTTTTGATTGAGATGAGAAGTTCTCATATTCAAATGGCAATTGTTATTGATGAGTATGGTGGAACTGCTGGATTAGTTACAATTGAGGATATTTTAGAGGAGATTGTTGGTGAGATTCGTGATGAGTATGATGAAGAGGAGGATACAATTATTGAATTTGATTCCAACACTCAAATCCTTATAGCAACAGGTAGAGCTGATAT
This sequence comes from Anaeromyxobacter dehalogenans, assembly GCA_020718465.1. Taxonomy (GTDB): domain Bacteria; phylum UBP6; class JAFGXH01; order JAFGXH01; family JAFGXH01; genus JAFGXH01. The sequence continues at coordinate 3,748 of DYRY01000114.1, forward strand.
TGGTGAAATAAATGAGTTACTTAATCTTGAGCTTCCTGATGATGATTATGAAACAATTGGTGGTTTGGTTTTTAATGAACTTGGTCGAGAGGTTAAAGTTGGAGATAAAGTTCTAAAAGATGGTGTAGAGATAGTTGTTGAAGAGATAGATGGAATGAATTTAAAAAGAGTTCTTATTCAAAAATCAGTAGAAAATGAGTTATTAGAAGATAATAATAATAAAATTACAACTGTTAATCAGTAAAAAATCAATTAAATTACTAAAAAAAACAGTAAAAAAATTTAAAGAATTGACATAAAGATACAATATAAATATAATAAAAATGTATTTTTTGTTTTAGGAGAATTATGCTTTCCAAAATTTTATTTATAATTATGTCACTTTTAATCATTGTTTTACCAATGTCAGCACAATCAAATGCAAAAAACCTCACTTTAACAAATTTTTTTGTTCCAAGTGAGATAGATTTTTCATCTCCAGTTTTTTTAGTATTTGCAGCAGTTGGTATTTTACTTGCTCTTTTAGGAATCATATTTTCTTCAATGGAGAGCTCTGCAAAAATTAAAAAATTGCATCAATTTGCATCTCAAGGAATGACTCCAGAGGGATTTAAGCAACTAGATCCAACATCAGCACAAATTGTAATTCTTTTTGAAAAAGCTTTTTCCCAACAAATTCAACAAACTGCTCCAATTCAACAACCAATACAAAAACAGGATATAATCAAGCAGAAAGAGAATGATTTACCAGATATATCATCTCTTGGTAATTTTTCAAATAACTCAATTCAAAAAGAGCAACCTAAAAAAGAACAACCTAAAAATGATCCTATTATTCCAAAAAATACCACTACTACAACTCAACAGGATCCATTTTCTTTTAACTCAAGTAGAACCATTGAACAAGAGAAAATTGAAGCTTTTGGTTCTCCAAATTTAATGAATCAAGATAATGACTTTGCACCATCAAATTTTTCCGATTTTGCAGAGGATGGAGATTCATCAAAAGGTGCAGCAACAGTTATTGCATCTATTCCAGAAGAGTTACTTCGTCAAACACAAAAGAACTATAAAGCAAATATCGATCTAGATGAGGAGGATTTTAAAAAAGTTTACCAAGATTACTACAATCTTAAAGTTGAGTGTGGTGAATCTGTAACAGGTTTAACAGAGGCCTCTTTTGTTACAAAACTTAAAGGAACAAAAAATGATTTAGTTCAGAAACATAACTGTAAAACAGTTGAGTTCTCTGTTTATAAAAAAGATGGAAAAGCATCTTTAAAGGCAACTCCAAAATTTTAACCATACAGGATTAAAAAGTGGCACAAGATTATAAAATTATCCGAAAACTTGCCTCTGGTGGATTTGCAGAGGTTTTTTTAGCAACAGCAGAGGGGGTTGAAGGATTTTCTAAAACTGTTGCAATAAAAAAAATTCTCCCTAATCTAGTTAAAAACTCAGAGGAGAAGGAGCGTTTTATAAGGATGTTTCTTGATGAAGCACGATTGTGGTCTCAACTAAATCATAATAAAATTGTTCAGGTTTTTGATCTTGGTACTGGAAATGATAATGGAGAGAGTTTTTTTATTGTTATGGAGTATATTGAGGGGGCAAATCTAGAGATTATTGTTAGGGCTGCGAGAAAGCGTGGATTTAAAATACCATATCACCACTCAGTTTTTATAACAATGCAGATACTTGAGGGGTTGTTTTATGCACACACAAGAAATGATGTAAATAATCAGCCACTAAATATTGTTCATAGAGATATCTCTCCACCAAACATTATCATGACAACAGATGGTCATGTTAAAATAACCGATTTTGGTTTGGCAAAAGCAACAACACAGCTTGAAAAAACAAGCCCTAATAGTCTTAAAGGAAAAATTGACTATATGTCTCCAGAACAGGCAAAAGGGGAACGAGTAGATCATAGAACTGATATATTTGCAACTGCAATTCTTCTCTATGAGATGTTAACAAATAAAAAACTTTATCCTAACACTCCAACATTAGATACCCTTGCTATTGTTCAAAAGGCAGATATTACTCCTATTAGAAGATTAAATCCTGAAATTCATCCAGAACTTGAGGAGATTTTAATAAAAGCTCTTCAGCCAGAAATGGACAAACGTTATCAAACATCTCTTGAATTTGAGGATGCTCTTGCATTTTTTATTTTTAGGCATAATCTAAAAGTTATTACAAATGATGTTTCACAATCACTTGCATTAGCATTTTCATTTAAGAAAGAGATTGATGATGCTATTGCAGCTAAAACGGATACAATTGACCAAGTTATTCTTAATGCACTAATTAGAATTAACTCAATTAAAAATAATGAAGATGTTGAAAGAATTCTTGCAAATGATATAATACTTGATGTTGATAAGCCAATTGCAATTTTTAGTGAAGAGGATGAGATGAAACAACAGATGCCAATCTCATTTAATAAACCAATAAGAGAATCAAGTGATAACTCCTCAAAAATTATTATTATAATTTTAATAATTCTTATTCTACTTACTGCTGGTGCATTTACACTATTATTTCTAAAATAAAAATAGATTTTTATATTTATAAATCAATCTCTTCAAATTGAAGAGTTTTTGTATTTATAAAAAATTTTGAGATATTAACTATTTTTTTACCCTCTATTGTGTATATATTATAATTTCCTGGAAATTTATTAGAGACTCTTCCAGAGGCACCACATTCATAAACATCAATTGTATGATTTTTAACTTTAATTTGATAGTGGGAATTTTCGTGGCGATGACCATGGAGAACAATATCAACTTTACATTTTTCAAGAGTAGATAAAAATTCAGATCTATTTCTTATGGATGATATATACTCTTTTGCTTTTGATACTTTTTCGATATGATGATGAATTAAGACTATTTTTAATCTATCTTTTATATCATCAGCAAGTAAATTATTCTCTAAAAATTTTAGTTGCTCATCTGATATTTTTCCTGCAGAAAAAAAATAACCAGTTGGAATTGAGCTTGATAGTGTAATAATTGCAACATCATCATCTATTTTTTTTATATTTGGAATTGGTTCATGAAAATAGGAGTTGAACCTCTTTTTTTTAAAAGACTCTCTTGTATAATTATCATGATTACCTGGAACTATTGTAATATTTTTTAAAGGTGAAAGAATCTCTTGAGCTCGTTGAAACTCTTCTGGAAATGCTAGATTTGTTAAATCACCTGTTACAACAGTATGTTCTACTCCCTGTTGAGATATATGTTCTACAAGTTTTTCAATCATTGTAGGTGGATACTCTTTTTTTCTATTAAAAAAAAGATTAACAGCCCCTATTACCCTTTTATTTATAAATTTTAATAAAGAGTATTTAGAGTTTGATGATATATGAAGGTCTGAAATATGTGCAATTCTCATAAAGCTCCATAAAATAGTTAATTTAACATCAATTAACTATTTTTTCAATTAAAAACAGTTAAATTAATTTGGTTAAAGATTTTTGTTGTTTTTGTGATTTCTTTATTTGAAGCTATTAAAACTTGACTTATTTTTTTATAAAAGATACAAATTTTATAGAATCATTAATGGGGTGAGTATGATTGAAAGAACGCTTGCTATTATAAAACCAAGGGCTGTTGCAAGAAACATCATAGGGGATATTTTAAAAATGATGGAGGAGAATAATTTAAAAATTGTTGCATTAAAAATGATTCATATGGACAGAAAGGTTGCTGCTGGATTCTATTATGTTCATAAAGATAAGCCTTTTTTTACTTCTCTTATAAAATTTATGACATCTGGAGCAGTTATTGTTGCTGTTTTAGAGGGAAAAGATGCAATAACAAGATATAGAAAATTAATGGGTTCAACAAATCCAGATAAAGCTGATGAGGGAACAATTAGAAAAAAATATGCTGAATCACTTCAGGCAAATGCTGTTCATGGTTCTGACTCTCCAGAATCTGCAGAGTATGAGATATCATATTTTTTTAATGCAACAGAGTTAAGACCATATCATTATTAATAATAATAATAAAAATATAAAATTTTTTATATTATAATACCAATCTTGCGTAATTTGTTAGCCATAAATTAAGTTTTAAATAATTATCAAAAACATTCTCTTTTTAAAAGAAAAAGAATTAAAATATTTTTTCTTTTAGGATTAATCGTAGGGAATTTTATTAAAAAACAAAAATCTTTTGTTTTAATCTACTTTTTAAATTATCTATTTTTTTGATATAGAAAAATAAAATTAATTGACTTTTAAATTTTAATACATCTTTATAATTCTAACATTTGTAAAATAAAAATCTAAAATCTCTTTATATGATTTATCCTGTTGTGCCATCTCAAAGGCTCCCCATTGACTCATTCCAACTCCATGACCAGAACCAGAACCATCAATTTTTAAAATATTTTTATCTACTGATATTGTGAATTTTGTACTAAAAATATTTGTATAACCTAAAGCTTTTCTTAAATGTTCACCAGTAATCGAGTACTCTGTTTGAGATGTCTCAATTTGAAGTTTCATAACTCTTCCTGCTTCACTTCTCTCTTTTATAGATATTTTCTTTATTTTTCCACCAATTTTATATAAATTATAAAACAGTTTCTCTAATTCTGATATTTTAACACTATAACTCCAGCTATCTCTTGGTTTATTTAGAGAGTAAGGATCTTTTTTTGAAATGAGATAGGGAAGTTTATTTCCAGCAAAATAGTCTGCTCCCTCAGTATATCCTGCAGAATTTGCATGAAAAAAAGACTCTATAAGTTGATTATGATATACTAAAACCTCTCCATAAGTCTCTTTAACTGCTTTTACAGATTGTTCATCAATAATTGAAATCC
>DYRY01000115.1:0-7225 GCA_020718465.1 Anaeromyxobacter dehalogenans
TATTGTATTAAAAAAATATATTTATTTATTAAAAATAAAATATGAATGGGTATTTTGTTTTAAAAAGGGTATTTTTCTGTTATAAGTGTGGTTAAATTCAGTTTAAATGGGTATAAAAACACTCTAACATTAATACTATAAGTTAAAATAAAACCAGATGCCTCTTTGTTTCTATCAACTAAAATAGATTCATTATCACAAATAATCTCTGAATTTTTTTTGCAAAGCTCAATAACTTTTGCTTTTATTGATTCATCATCAGTTACCATTAAAACAGTTTCTGCTATTTTTGCAAATTTAAAATTGGCAGAGAAGTAGATATATCCAACAGTAGAGGCAATATAAACAAAATAGAGTAATATTGATGTCATAATAAATTTTATTAAAAATCCAAAAAATGACCACTCTTTCTTTATTTTAACTGATTTTGTATAATTTTCGGAGTCATAAATATCTTCGTCTGTTTTTTTCATGTTTTTTTGAGGTTGTTTTTTTATCTTATTTCCTTTTAAAACTCCCTCAGGATCATTTTTTGCCCCTTTTTTACTACTTTGCTCAATATCAATCTCTGGTTTTATGTTTTTGTTTCTTGTTGGAACAAAATCGGCAACTTTTATTGTTTCATCTGCTACATCATACATATCCTTCTCAACTGCTACAAAAATTAAACCAGAGTCCTCATCAAAGTCATAACGTTTATTTTTAGAGTTATTGATTTGAGGTTTTTGAGTAGTTTTTTTATAATTTTGATTACTTTTGGGGTTATCATCAAAATCAAAACCAGCTTCAATCTCTTTATTTTTTGAGTCATCATCAAATGTCAACTCCATAATTTCAGCATGAGCTTCAAGTATTTTTCTATTTCTATCTTTAATATTTTGAATTTTATCTGCAAAAACTTTTTGCATCCATTGAGTTAGTTCAACCCCTAATGATGAGGAGTATTTTCGTAATGTCTCCTCTATTTTTATATGTAGCTCTAAACCACTTTGGAATCTTTTTTTAACATCTCTCTCTAAACATCCCATAATTATAGATGATAGTTCTTTTGGATATGCAGGATGAACTAAATGAGGAGGAGTTATATCATCCTCTGTTATCATTTTTAAAACTCTCAAGGCAGAGTCAGATATAAAAAGTCTTTTTCCAAGAGTTATTTCATAAAGAACAATTCCAAGAGCAAAAATATCAGAACGACCATCAATTTGATATCCCATAGCCTGTTCAGGGGACATATAACCGACTTTTCCTTTTAATATTCCAGCCTCTGTTTTTTGAGAGCGTGTTGCTGCTTTTGCAACTCCAAAATCAACAACTTTTACATTCCCATTATATGAAACTAGTATATTTTGTGGTGATATATCTCTATGAACAATATTAAGAGAGTTTCCATAAGCATCTGTATGAGTGTGAGCATGATGTAAGCCTAATGCAGCTTGTGAGATAATATGAAAAGCATAGAATAGTGGAAGTGGATTTTTTCTCTCTGTGGATTCTATAACAATATTTCTTAAATCCTCCCCAAAAATATACTCCATTGCAATATAGTAGTTATTATCGGTAGCTTCAAGGTCATATATTTGAACAACATTTGGGTGATTCAGCTGAGAGGCAATATTTGCCTCATCAAAAAACATCTGAATAAACTCTTTATCTTTTACAAGGCTTGGAAGAATTTTTTTAATAACAACAAGCTTTTCAAAACCTTTTGCTCCAACCTGTTTTGCAAGCCATATCTCTGCCATACCACCTGTGGCAATAAGGTCAAGAAGAAAGTATTTTCCAAGTCGAGCAGCCATAAAATCCTTTAAAACTCATACAAACTATAATTGTAGCATATTTTATAAAAATTCTTAATATAAAAATCAAAATAATCAAATAAACTTTTATTTGATTTTCAGAAATATCTTTCTGATAAAGGTGAAAATGTTATTGGTATACTCATTTTTCCAATAATATCTATTTTTATTTTAAATTTTATCAATACAGAGGCTTTTTCAAAATCTCTTTTTATTACAAAAGTTTTCATATCACAATCAATCTGTTTATCTAATTGACAGAGGTGTTGAAGTTGTGTTTTCACAGCACCATTATCAACTGTTTTCGAAGCAGTTGTTGATACATAATTTAGGTTTTCAGTAAATTGAGTATATAAGATAAAGGTTTTAACCCCTTTATAACCAAAATAGGCTATAGAGACAACAATAAAAAGTGTTATAATATCCTTTAAAAAACCTTTTATGGTTAATTTATTGTGCATTTTTATTTTGCCACTACCAAGCTTCCCTATTTTTTTCCTTTCGGTTTTTTCTGTAATATCGTCCCAGCTCACTTTAGATACCAAGCCATCCTAAAACAATTTTTACTGTTTTTCTTATTCTAGTGTCAAGTTTAAAACTTAAAAATATTTTTGATAACTTAAAATCTATTTTTTATTTTTTAAAAAATAGAGATATTATAAGTTGCAAAATAGTTTTAATTAAGCTAAAAACATAATAACTATTTTTTGAGGCCAATTTGAGTGGATATTTAACTGTTTCTGAATTTACAAAACAGCTGAAAAACAGTGCTGAAAAACTTTTTTCAAATATTGCTGTCGTTGGAGAGGTGTCTGGTTTTACAGTTCATAAAAGTGGTCATTGGTACTTTTCACTAAAAGATGATGAAGCTCTTATTCAGGCTGTTTTCTGGGGAACAAACAATAAAAACTCTTTTATCCCCAAAGAGGGTGAAAAAGTGAAAGTGAAGGGAAAGTTAGCGTTCTATCCACCAATGGGAAGATATCAAGTTGTTGTATCTTCTATGGAGAAGGATGGGGTTGGAGAACTTTACTATGCTTTTGAAATTTTAAAGCAAAAATTGGAAAAAGAGGGACTATTTTCAAAACCTAAAAGAGAGTTACCAATAATTCCCAAAAAAGTGGCATTAATAACTGCTACAACAGGGGCTGCTATAACCGATTTTTTAAAAATTGCAGAAAAAAGAGCTCCATTTATATCAATTTTAATTATCCCAACAGCAGTTCAAGGAAAAGGAGCTACAAAAGAGATTGCAGAGAATATTGCTTTAGCAGATAGTATGAGTGATATAGATTTAATTGTTGTTACAAGAGGTGGTGGTTCAATTGAGGATTTATGGTGCTTTAATGAAGAGATTGTTGTTAGAGCAGTCTATAATGCAAAAACAGTAGTAGTTACTGCTGTTGGGCATGAAAGAGATACAACTTTAATAGATTTTGTGGCAGATAAAAGATGTGCAACTCCATCAGAGGCTGCTGAAATGGTCTATATTGAAAAATCATTTTTTGAGGAGGAGATTTTAAAATATCAAGCTTTACTTTTTCACACTATACAAAATAGAGTTTTTCATAAAGAGATGGCTCTTGAAAAATTTGAAAAAATATTAAAATCAAAAACTCCTAAAATTGATGAACAGAAAAACATTCTGAATAATATAAAAAATAGAGTATTAATCTCTTTTATGAACTACTTAAGAGTTAAAAATAGTAATATTCAAAAGTTAAAATCAGACTTAGCTCAACTCCACCCTTTAAAAAAATTGGAAAAACAGATTTTTAACCTACAGAATACCAAAAAGGCTCTTGAATATGCTTTTGAAAAAACTATAAAAAATTACTACTCAGATTTAAAAGAGATAAATTTAAAATTAGAGATGTTATCACCTTATAAAATGCTCGAAAAAGGTTATGTTGCTGTTAAAAATAGTGAAAATAGGGTTATTACATCATCAAAAAATCTTAAAAGTGGTGATACCCTATTTTTAGAAATGAGAGATGGAGTTGTTGAAGTTGTTGTAAAATAAATATTCTTAATTTTTAGTGTTAAAAAAGAGCAAAAAAATTCTATTTCATTTTTCTATATTTTTCTGTATACTGAAAGGGAATGATTTAGGTTTTATTTATGAGAGAAATTCAGGACCACTACTTTAGACAAGCAAAAAAAGAGAATTATGCTGCACGCTCTGTTTATAAACTAAAAGAGATTCAAGACAAAAAACATATACTCAACTCTGGACAAAAAATTTTAGAATTGGGAGCCTATCCAGGCTCTTGGAGTCAATATGCTTCTAAAATTGTTGGTCCCAAAGGGTTAGTTTTGGGAGTAGATTTACAAAATAGAGTTGAAATTATTGCAGATAATGCCCCATTTGTTCATGGAGATGTTTTTGAGTTAGAGCTTGAGTTATATCATAGTTATGCAAAATATTTCTCTGGAATTATATCTGATATGGCACCAAATACAACAGGTGATAAATCAACAGATCATCTTCAGAGTGTTGGGTTATGTGAAAAGGCTCTTTATTTATCACTTGATTTAGTTAAAAAAGGAGGTTTTCTTCTTGTTAAAATTTTTCAGGGTGGAGAGTTTCAACAATTTGTTCTATTAATGCGTAAATATTATGGAAAAGTTGATATCATAAAACCAGATAGCTCAAGAAAAGAGAGCAAAGAGATTTTTATTCTTGGAACAAATAAAAAAGAGCCCAACTTATCTGAAAATACTCAAGAGGAGATTGAATAAAATCACTTCAATCCAGTTTTGATTACTTTAAAAGTAACTCTTCTGTTTTTAGAGTGTCCATCCTCTGTTTCTGATGTATCAATAAGCATCTCCTCACCATAAGATACAATCTCCATTCTCTCTTTTGGAACTCCTTGGTCAATAAAAAACTGCATCACAACAGAGCCACGTTTTGAACCTAAATTAAGATTATACTCATCAGAACCTCTACTATCAGTATGTCCCTCTAAAACAATTTTTATATTTTCATGTTGAGATAAATAGTCAAGATGTTTTAAAAGAGTATCTTTTGCTTCATTAGTTATACTATGTGAATTAAATGGAAAATATATTGGCTCTGCATTATAATCTTTATCCTCATCAACAATAACAGAGTCTCCAATTACCTCTGTTTTAATCTCTTTATCCTCAAAAGTGACTATTTCTATAGTTTCACCACCTTTTTTCTCTTCAATTGGACAACCCTCAGTTTTTATTTTTTGAATTAAAATATCTGCAGCCTCTGCTGACTCTTTAGCCTCTTTCTCTTTCCCCTCTTTTAAAAGCTCCTCTGCCTCTTCATATAGTTTTTGAGCAATAACAATATCCTCTTTTTTACAACCATATTTTTCATCTTTCTGAACATCAGAAAGATTCTGCTTTGTTGCTGTAAACTCCTTTATTGCTGTTGATGGACAGCCATAAATAAATGTTAAAATCACTAACAATAGAGCTATTTTAGTAACTTTTTTTATCATAGTAACCTCAAAATTATAAAAAATAAATTTTACTTTTGTAAAGTAAAAACAAAAAAAAATAATCTTATTTCTTTAAAATTTTAATTTACTGAAATGGAGACCATCTTGGAGTAAAGTAGTTCTCCTTATCATTTGTGATTCTAATCTGGTTGTTTCCATTTTTATCCATAATATAGATTTGAGATGAACCAGTTCTTGTTGATGTAAAAATAATATACTCGCCATCTGGAGACCAACTTGGTTCCTCATTGTTTTCCTCATCTTGAGTTAAACGAAGAATTTTATTCTCTTGAGTTAAATCAATATAGAAAATATCAAATTTATTTCTCTCATCTCTTGCAGTAAAAAGGATTCTATCTCCTTTGGGTGACCACTTTGGGGTTTGATTATAGTTTCCCTGAAATGTCACTCTTTTAACATTAGTACCATCTGCATTCATTATAAAAATATGTGGATCAAAGTTTCTACTGGATACAAAAGCAATTTTAGAACCATCTGGAGACCAACTTGGAGAGGTATCTATTGCTTGATTATTTGTTAACCTTTTTTTTATATCACCATTTTCACTATCTATAAGATAAATCTCTGAGTTTTCATCTTTTGTGAGGGTGAGTGCTACCATTTTTTTATCTGGGGAAGCAACACCACCACTATTTATCCCCTCTCTTGAAGAGAGTTTTTTTGTATGTCCTGTGTAGACATTCTGAAGATATAGGTTTGGAGAACCATCTTTATAAGATGTATAGATAATTGCTGTTGTTCCAACCCAAGAGGGTAACATATTTATGGATCCATTTGATGTTATAGCTCTTTTTTCACTACCATCAACATTCATAACAAAAATCTGCTTTTTCCCTTTTACTTTTTTAATAAAAGCAACTTTTGTCTGAAATATACTTTTCTGACCTGTAAAAAATTTATAAAAATCATCTGCAATAAAATGTGCAAATGGCTCAATTGATGCTGTTTCTCCCTTATACTCTTTTGCAAAAACTGCTTTCTCCTCAACAACAGAGAAGACTCTCATTGTAAGAGTTACATTCCCCTCTTTTATCTCAAAACTACCCTTCACAAGATACTCTGCTCCAACCATTTTCCAGTTTTGAAACTTGATTGTTGTTTCACTTTCACCATCATTTGGTTCAATAAAAGATTTTGAATCAAGGAGTTGAAAAAAAGAGCTTAATTTTAGATCAAAAAGAAATATTTCCATAAATTTCTCACCAAACTTATCAACATCCCCCCCTGTTTTACTTTGAAAAGGAGTAATTGCAATTGGTAACTCCCCTTTTTCCCCCTCAACAATAACCCCAAAAACACTCTGTGTGATAAAAAACAGTAAAATAAAGATAATTTTCATCAATCTCCCCTCAAAAAAACATTAATACAAGATAAAAATTTTTTAGTTTATACAAAAGATATTTTAAAAACAATAATTTAAACTTAATCAAGAAAAACAGTCTCTTTTAATTATAATTATCTACTCAACAAAAATTATCTCATTAAGATTTCGTGGATTTATAGTAAATCTAACCCCTCCAGTATATCTATAAGATATAACACCCTTTATTTCACTAAAAACATCACCAACAGTTAAATAGTAGCCATCAATACTTGTAACTGTGAATGGTCCACTCTGTAGTTCAGAAAGAGTATATATATTCTCTAAATTTAGTTCTGTTGCTGCTATTTGTTTATAAGCAAGCTCAATATCTCTCTCTAAAACTGTTATAGTTGGTTGTTCATCAGCACTTCCAATCTCAATAATCCCTTGATAATCATGTGCTAAACCTGTAACTTTAATTTTTTCTATCAATTTTACTAATAACTCCTTCAGTCCAAACATAAGTTGGTTCTGTTAATGCTCTAACTTGTGCAACGGTTGATTTTTCTAAATCAATACAGATATCGTTTTCAATATCACAATATTGATCTGTTGTACAACTA
>DYRY01000115.1:7325-8589 GCA_020718465.1 Anaeromyxobacter dehalogenans
ATCTGCTATTTTACTGCTTGAGTCACAACCAAAAATAAAAATTGAAAATAAAACTGTAAAAACTGTTTTTCTTAACATAAATCCTCCAAAGTAGAAAATAAAACTTCTCTAAAGATATAAGTAATCATATCTCTAACATAAAAAGAGACAAAAAAACAGAGTTAATATTCCCAAATAGAGATTTTTTATCTCTTTTTAAGAGAAATAAAAAATTATTTCTCTATTTTCTAACAAAATAGAGGATATTTTAAATCTAAAAAACATTTTTTAAGTAATAGTTGATGATTTCTAAAGTTTTTTATTAAATTTTTTATTATAATATTTAATTTGACAAAAAGCATCTAATTATATAAACTATAGATATATCTAATTTATATAAGGAGAATGAAATGTTAAAGCTTTTTACTCTACTTCTTGTAGTACTCTCTCTAAATATTTTTGCAACAGCTCAATATCCAGATAATCTTATTTATAATGGAGAGAACTACTCTCTTCACACAAATCCACTTGAGGGATATTTTAAAGAGCATCCTGAAAAAAAACCAAAAGGTGAAGTTGTTTCAACAGCTTTATGGAGAGGTTATATTGCAACGTTTGAGATAGATAATAATGAGTTAATCCTAAAAGATGTTGTTGTTGAGATTTCTGATAAATCGAGTAATAAATCTTTTAATGTAATAAGAAAAACAGTTAAAAATGATGTTTTTCCAAATAGTAAAAGGATTTTAGTTGATTGGTTTTCTGGATTATTGATAATACCATATGGAAAAATGGTTGAATATGTTCATATGGGTTATGCCTCTAGTTATAAAAACTATATAATAGTTGAAATTGAGAAAGGAGTTTTAAAAAAAGAGAAAAAATTTAACACAAAAGAGTATGAAGTTTTTAAAGAAAAACAGTTTATAGAGTTCAAAAAAACAGATGAGTATAAAAAATTAAAAGAGGATTTTAAAAAGAAGGGAAGTTCAGATGAATTTATAGACTCTTTTTTAAAGATAAATATAATTAGCTATACAACAAAGATATTATAAATCATCTACAACTTTTTTTATTAGATCTTTTGTTCCAGCAAAAAAACTTGATGATTTGAACATTTTCCAAATTCCTTTACTATCTTTTTTTACAAAAAAAGGTAATTTTCCAGAATCTGTTCCTGATTCATTTACAAAACCATGCCAAGTATCATTCCAATCACCACTTAAACCACCTTTTTTTTGTATACTATGATTTATTACAATATATTTAAATGGAAGTTCAGGAA
>DYRY01000116.1 GCA_020718465.1 Anaeromyxobacter dehalogenans
ATAATGACTACTTGATTATCAATTATTGGTATTATATCATATTTTTCTTTTTTTTGGATGTAGATTTTTCTTAAAATCTAAAAATCTTGAATTCATACCTGATATTTTACTTTTTTTTCTCCTTTTTTTTATGAAATCAATCAACTTTGTTACATTTGGGCATTTTTTCTGTTGTAATCATTTTAAATTAGAATAAGATAAATTAATATTAATATTAATATTGAGATTTTACTGATGCAGCTTTGATAATAGATATAAATTGTTCTGCTTTTAAAGATGCTCCACCAACAAGTGCACCATCAATATCGGGTTGAGACATTAATAATTGAGCATTTTTATCATTTACACTTCCACCATAAAGAATCAATATTTTTGATGCAATCTCGGAATTATATATTTTCTCAATAATAGCACGAATAAATGAGTGAACCTCTTGAGCCTCATCTGGAGTTGCAGTTTTTCCTGTTCCAATAGCCCAAACTGGTTCATAAGCAATAATAATTTTAGAGATATCAGTGTGTGCAATCCCAGAAAGCCCCTCAATAAGTTGAGTTGCAATAACCTCTTCAAGAGTTCCTGATTCACGCTCCTCAAGAGTTTCTCCTACACAAAATATTGATACTAATTGATTTCTTAATGCAGCCTTAATTTTTAAATTGATAATATTGTTATCCTCATGAAAATAGCTTCTACGTTCAGAGTGACCAATAATAACAAACTCTGCACCAATAGTTTTTAAAAAACTACCAGAAATCTCACCTGTATATGCACCAGAGTCCTCATGATGTAGATTTTGACCACTAACACCAATGTAGGAATCTTTTAAAAAAGAGGCAACACTCTCAATAGATGTAAATGGAGGAGCAACAACAACATTCACCTCTCCAGAGTATGGTAATCCATAATGAATTCCTTTTACTAAAGATAGTGCAGAGTCTCCACTCATATTCATTTTCCAATTTCCAGCAATTAAAGGTGTTCTCATAAATCCCCTTTTAATATTTGTCGTAGCTCATTTGCAATTAACTGTTTTATCGGGTCATCATAAGTTTTTGGAGGGGTTATTATTAAACTTTCCATCGAGTTGTATTTTTGTTGAATCACTTGTGGTCCCAATTTAAGAGCAACTCTTTTTTTCATTAAAGCAAAAACATCCTCTTCTGAAAGGGTTAGTGGAATTCCCATCTGTCGTGCATAAGTATCAATTTTAATTAAATGTTCTAAAAGCTCAACTCTTAAATATGCCTGTTCAATATCGATTCCAATTGCTAAAACCCCATTTCCAGGAATCATAATTATATCTGATTGCTGAAAAGCCTCCTCAATTACTCTATCCTGTTCAACTGTTCCAGGCATTACAAAAGGAGTAACAGGAATAACATCACCAATTGATATCACTGCCTCTGGAACATTTACAACAAAAGAGCTATTCACCAATCCTCTTGCCATTGTATATGGAGGATGAGCATGAACTACTGCATTAGCCTCTCGTCTTGTTTGATAGGCAACTTGGTGCATTTTAAACTCTGAAAAAGAGTTTCCAATACCTGATATTTTCTTTCCATTTTCATCTAACTCTAAAACCATTTCAGGAATAATATCAGCCTTACTTTTTGATGTTGGAGTTGCAAGAAAATGATTTTCAAATTTAACAGTTATATTACCATCATGATTTGCAGTAAAACCTTTTTCATCAAGTTTATGACAATAGTGAACTATTTTTTGAATTAAATATGATTTTTGATTACCCATTTATGAACCTAACTTAGTTGTGTAGAGTTACCACTTGCAAGCATATCATTTAATTTATTAAGAGCTGCCTCTGCTGCCTCTGCTGCATAATCAATCATGGTCTCTTTTCCACTCATAATTAATCTACCAGATGCACCAGCAACCTGAACCATATTAAGGCGAACATCTGCTGCTTTTAAAGCTTCATTTGCAGCAATTGAGAGATAAGCTGCAGGAGTTGCCTCCATAATTAAAATAGAGTCTCCAGCTAAAACCATATTCCCTTTTGAGCTACCAGTAAAGTAGATTGCATGATCCTGCTCAACCCCTCTAATAACTTTATTTGTTAAAATTGTAATTTTTGCTCTATCATTTTCTGTTAAACCTGCAGCATCTAATAGAGCTTTTCCAGCCTCCTTAACCTCTCCTTGGTTTTTATGTTGAATTTGCATCATACCAAACTCACGCTCTGTTACAACTGAACCAAGTCGAACTGATGTTGATTTGAGAGCTATATCAATCATGCTATGAATCTCCATTGCAGGTGCAATTTCAATAAAAAGTGCAGAATCAAACTCTTGGGGATCATAAACCCCATTCTCTTTTGCAATATATTGTGCAAATTGAGGTTGTAATTGATCTATAAAAACTAATGTTCTTAATTTGAACTTTTGGTTACTCATAACTCCTCCAAAATACCACTTTATATAAGGTTTCCTGATTTATCTATAGCAAAAAATAAAAAAACAAAGACTCTTTTTTTTTCTTTTAAGAGTAAAAAAGTTTTTATTATCTTTAATAAAAACAAAGAAAATAACTATTTTATAAAAGTTAGGATTAATACCCTTTTGATTCAGTTTTTACACCAGTTACAATTGAAACACCAGAGGATGTTCCAATACGATTTGCACCTGCTGCAATCATTTTCTCTGCAATTTCTCTTGTATTAACACCACCAGAGGCTTTAACCTCCATATCTTTTCCAACAATTGCTCTCATTAAAGCTATATCCTCTAGAGTTGCACCACCACTACTAAAACCAGTTGATGTTTTAACAAATGCTGCTTTTGCAGTTTTTGATAGTGTACATGCTATAACTTTTTCATCATGGTTTAGTTCTGACATCTCAAGAATAACTTTAACTTTATATGGTTTTGATGCCTCAACAACAGCTAAAATATCTTGGTACACAAGAAAGTAGTTTTTAGATTTTAATGCACCAATATTGATGACCATATCAATCTCTCTTGCACCTGTACGAATAGCCTCTTTTGCTTCAAAAACTTTTGCTTCTGTTGAGGCTGCTCCTAATGGAAAACCTATAACAGCAATTGGTAAAACTACAGACCCTTGTAAAAGAGATGCAACATAAGGAATATTGCTTGAGTTAACACAAACTGTTGCAAAATTATGTTGAATTGCCTCTTGACAAACTTTTGCAAGTTGCTGTTGAGTTGCATTTGGTTTTAGTAATGTATGGTCTATCATTCTAGCCAGAGTATAGGAGTCTATTGTACTTTCAACTTTTTTCTCAACAACATTTTTTGAGTGTTGATTAGGGGTTGATGTTTTTTTCCCAAAAAACTGGCTTGTATTTTTGTAATCGATTTTTTCACTCACAACACTCTCCTTTTTTGTGGAAACAGTAGCCTGCTGAAGTTTTTGAGCAACTTTTTGTGTAATTTGCTCTATAACACTCTCAATGTTATCTATTTTATTCATAAACTACTCCTTTTTTGAGACTCTATCAACAATGCCAACAATTACAGAGTGAAATGGATCACTTTTTGTTCCAAGTAGTTGTCGAGCACTATTTCCCTCTTGCTGAACTAAAACAACATCTCCCTCTCCTGCATCAACAGTATCACAAGATAAAAATGGAGAACCAATATCAACCCCATCACTATCAACTGCCTGAACAACTAATATTTTATGTCCAATATAGCAGGGATGTTTCATTGTTGAAACAACATTTCCTTTAACTCTAGCTAAAATCATCTCTTGCAATCCTTCTATTGAATTGAAAAAACTATATAATCATAAATAAATGTATTTATTTACTTTTTTTCAAAAACATCAAATGCATTATTTTATTTACTCTTTTTCAAAAACATCTGTAGATATAGGAGTTCCTACAGAGTAAATTTGGTCAACAATACCACAAATTGAGGCATCTGTTGGTGAAAAAGAGTTTTTTAAAGCAAAAGCAGCCTCTCTTGATAAAACATAATAAACAAGATCTCCAGGTCCCGCTTGAACAGTATCAACAGCAACTATCACCTCACCAATCTCTTTTAAATTATCATCAAGTGGTTGAATTACCATTAATTTTTCACCAAACAGAGATGGATCCTTTACTGATGCAACAACATTACCAACTACTCTTGCTAATTTCATAAAAATCTCCAATCAATATCTACCAATAGAGTGCTTTATTTATTAAATCTGGATGTGGTGATGGAATAATCTCAGAAGCTGCAAGTAATCCTTCAGAACGAATGAATTTTTTAGCAACCTCCATTGATACCTCAAGATCTGCTAACTCACCTGTCATAACAACATAACCCTTTCCACCTAATCCTTGAGCTAACCGAATCTCAATAAGCTCTATTGGAGTCTCTTTAGCAGCTAAATCGGCAGCTACAACACAAGAGGATATCGAAAAAGATTCAATAATTCCAATAGATTTAAACTCTTTAATTTGAGTTGTTCCTGTTATTGCAGGAATTACAGAGTGATGAACATATGGCAAAGTAAGAGAGTTTATTAATAAATCTCCAGCAGCCTCAACACCTGCCTTCATAGACTCTTCAATATCTGCAACCTCTCCGCAAATCAACAACATATATTTGCCAGGGCATATTGGATGTGTCTCAAGTATTCTAACTGGAGCCTTTTTTACAACCACATCAGTAACAAAAACACCTCTTGCAACTGATTTTAGTTCTAACATTCCTATTGCTGGTTCTTTCATTATCAATCCTATCCTAATTTGCTGTTATCTCAATATAATCAACTGTTATGGCAGTCACAACTCCAATAATTGATGCGTGATAAATTGTTCCAAGTGCCTCTGCTGGAGAGGATGCAATTATATCCCCAATATTCAAACTATCCCCAACAGATACAACTGCTCTTGCAGGAGCACCTATATGGGCACTAAGATTTATTCTCACAAGAGAGACTGGTTTTGAATTTTTTGGATATAGAGGTTTTGCATACTCTGTTAAGCCAAGTTTTTTAATCACAGTTGGAATTGATACTTTTCTATTCTCATATTGAGAAGAGACATCAAAACCGGAGCGATTATGAGGATTTTTAATTCCCCTTGAAACTAAAAGTTTTCTATACTCTGCATATATTTTTCTTGGTGAAAGTTGCATAAAATCACATGCAACAAGTTCACACATTCCACATTGACTGCATAAAAAAGCAGATGTTATATTTTCTGTTGGTTCATCCAAATTGTAATCAATAGTTTGCATTGTTTTATGAGGGTAGATTTGGTGTCCTAATAGATTACGAGGGCAGATATCAGTACATCTAAAGCACTGACAACAGGCAGCTTTAGACTGTTTAACAACTTGTGCTAAAGATTTATTACCCATTCTTATAATAAAATGATTATTTGGTAATAAAATTATACCACTTGTTGTTTTATTAACACCTCTATCCCAATCAGAGACTATTTTTCCCATCATAGGACCACCATCAATCAATGCAACATTTTTTGATTTTAATCCACCTGCCATATCAATAAGGGCTTTATATGTTGTTCCAATTGGAACAGTGTATACACCAGGGTTTGCAACTTCACCAGTAACTGTTATTGCTCTTTCAGTTACAACTTTGCCATCAATAGCCTGTGCAACCTGAATAAGAGATAGAACATTACTAACAACAACACCAACATTTAATGGAATACCACCTTCAGGTATAACTCTTCCTGTAACATCATAAACAGTTAAAAACTCATCACCTGCTGGATAGTAGTTCTCTAATTCATGAATGGAGATTCCATCTTTTTGAGCATCATCTTGAGCTATTGCATTTTTAACAGCCTCTACAACATCTTTGTAGTGACCTTTTATTGCAATAACCCCTTTTTGAGCTCCAGTTGCTTTCATTGCAATTTTTAGACCTCGAATAAGTTCTCTTGGCATCTGTTTGATAACAGTTTTATCTGTATAGAGAAGTGGTTCACACTCACTACCATTTGCTATAACTGTATCAACTTTTGCATTCAGTTTAAAGTATGTTGGAAAGCCAGCACCACCAGCACCGACAACCCCAGCACTCTTTACAACTGCTCTTATCTCATCAGGTGTAGTAATTAACATTATAAAGTCCTTAATTTAAATAATATTCTGCTAAAAACATAGAGTTAAAACTCTTTTATTACCTAAAAATATATATCTCAAAGTAATTTTAATTTCTTAAATGAACAGCGGGTTTTAACCCACTGAAAAATAAAAAACATCTTATCTTGTTTGATAAAAATTATATCAAACAACTCTTAATCCATTATGAATCACAGTTTTTCTTATTCGTGTAAAATGTCTTGGTGTTGTAACCCCCTCACCTGTTGGTGAAGCAATAGTAAAAGAGGCAGGACCCTCTCCACCAAGTCCAAGCCCAGCAAGAGCAGGACCATTTGCAATAAAAATAGAGACATTCATTTTCTTACCCATTTTTGTTACTCTATCAATATTTTTTGAGTGAATAACAGCAGTATGAAAACATCCTCCCTCTAATTTATATGCAACATCAATAGCAGTATCAATATCTTTCACACGAATAAATGGAATTATTGGCATTAACAATTCATGAACAGCAAATGGATGATCCACTCCTGTTTCAATTATTGCAATCCTTTTTGATGGATCAACATGAGTAATTCCAATCTCATTTAATATATATTGAACATCTTTTCCAACATAATCTCTATTTGGGTGATTCCCTTTTAGAATTATCTTCTCAAGCTGTTTTCCCTGATATGGTGAAATCTCAACTGCTCCATACTTTATAAGAGCTTTTTTAAGACGATCTGCAACTGCCTCAACAACAATTATCTCTTTTTCAATAATACAGACTATATTATTATCAGTTCCAGCACTTGTTACAATATCTTTTGCAGCCTGCTCAATATCAGCAGTCTCATCAACAACAACAGGTGGATTACCTGGTCCCGCAGCAATAACTCTTTTTCCAGTTTTCATTGCAGCCTCAACAACAGCTGGTCCACCTGTAACAACCAAAAGATTTATTTTTGGATGTGTCATCATTCTGTTTGCAGATTGAATTGTTGGTGATGCAACTGTTGTAAACAGATTTGCTGGTCCTCCCTGAGACAAAACTGCTTTATTCAAAAGGTCTATTGTAAAAATAGAGCAATTTTTTGCTGATGGATGAGTATTAAATACAATACTATTTCCACCAGCAATCATTGCAATACCATTTGAGATAATTGTCTCTGTTGGGTTTGTACTTGGAGTTATACTACCAATTATTCCAAAAGGGGCTCTTTCAAAAAAAGTCATTCCATCATCACCTGTTAAGGTGAGAGTTTCGAGGTCTTCAACACCTGGAGTTTTCTCTATTGCAAGCCTATTTTTTGCAATTTTATCCTCATAACGCCCCATTCCTGTCTCTTGATGCCCTAATCTTGCAAGGGTTTCAAGATTTGCTAAACAGAGTTTACGAATTGCAGAGATAATATCTTTTCTTTTTGCAACAGATACAGTTTTGAATGCCTCAAAAGCTCTTTCAGATGCCTCAATTGCCTCATCTATTGATGAAAATACCCCTAATAATCCAGAGTGTGTTGTGATAGGTGCTGAAGTAGTTTTTTTAATTACCGAAACACTCTCCTGTTGAGTAGGTAATAGTTTATTAACAACCCTATCAACAATTGAGTTGATTTGATCATCAGTAATTTTCATGAAACCTCCAATGTGTTAAAAATGGATATTACTCTTGTTCAGAAGGATTTTTTATGTAGGTGTTTTCACCATTAACAGTGATAATATCAATAATAGCCATAATCACTGTATCAACAGGCTTACCTTCGGTCTCTTGTGTTAAACGTGCAGAGCTTCCTGCTGCAGTTAACACTAATTCACCAACTCCTACACCCACAGAATCAACAGCAACAACCATTCCACCAGAGGGAGTTCCATTTGGGGTTGTAAACTGAACAACATGAAGTTTTAAACCCTCTAACTTCTCATCTTTTAAAGTTGATATAACTGTTCCAACAACTCTACCAATTTGCACTATGAACTCCTATTAATATCTTTCATAAATAGGTTGTGAATTAATGTGTATCTATTTTTTCTCTGTATTTCTACCAAGAGGAAGAATGCTATCAACATTTGCATGAGGTCTTGGGATAACATGAACAGAAACAAGTTCACCAACTTTTTCTGCTGCACGAACACCAGCCTCTGTTGCTGCTTTAACTGCCGCAACATCTCCTCTAATAATAGCAGTAACATAACCACCACCAATTGTTTGATATCCAACAAGTTCAACTTTTGCAGCTTTAAGCATAGCATCACAAGCCTCAACCATTCCAACAAAACCTTTTGTTTCAATCATACCTAATGCATCAGACATATTTCCTCCGATAAAACAGTAAAAGCCAATCAATAGAATTCAATATAACATGCTCTAAAATGCAAGTCAATATTATACTAAAAAATCACTTCTAATTCACAATATTTTAAAAAATAGGATAATATTTTATTCTTGAAAAAGAAAAAAACAATAGACCTCTTGCATAACCTAAAAGAAGAGAAAAAAAGAGTTTTTTTATATTTT
>DYRY01000117.1:0-1729 GCA_020718465.1 Anaeromyxobacter dehalogenans
TTTATGACAACTTTTACAAGAGATAGCATTATGAGCTCCTGTAAGTTTAAAATTTGTTTTCTGATGTTGCTCTTGTGTAAATTCAGATGGTGAAAAATAGTGTTGATTATGGCAATTTTCACAACTATCAGCAGAATATTCTCCATTATGAATATCATGATGGCAGTTCAAACAGTTTTTCTCTTTGATATATTTAAAGTTTTTCTGATGACACACTAAACAATCAGCTTTTTTATGAGCTCCCTTTAGTTGAAAACCAGTTTTATCATGATTAAATGATTTAAGATTTATAAACTTAAACCCATCTGTTGTGTGACAAGTTTCACAACTCTCTCCATATTGACCATTATGTATATCATCCTTTTTGTGGCAGGAGATACAGCTTTCAAAATCTTTAACTTTATGTTTTAATGGAGTTCTCATCTCTCCAAGATAGTCAACTTTTGGATGTTGCTCATGACATTTATCACATCTAACGTTTTTATGTGCTCCGTTTAATGGAAACTCTGTATTATCATGCTCAAAAGTTTTATATATGTTCTTAAATGAGGTTTGATCATGGCATGAAGAGCAATCATCATCACTAATCTCATCATTATGAAAACTATTTGGATGACATCCAACGCAACCTTTGCCCAATCCGAAGTATGTTCTTTTTTTATCTATATTTTTATCTAATAAAACATGTTTTTTTACTATAAAACCCTCTTTATGGCACTCTCTACACTCTAATTTTTCATGTTTTCCATCTAACTTATAACCAGTTACATCATGATTAAAATTTTTTGGTAGAGTATATAGTGGATATCTATCTTTAAAATGCTCTTTATGGCACTTCTCACAGCTTTTTTTCTCAATTTTTGTTGTATGATAGTGATACTTTTTATTATCAATTGAGTTTTTTATCTCTATATGACATCTCAAGCAACTATTTTGGTCAATTTTTTCACCTTTATTCGAGTGACATTGATAACAATTTTTATCACCCTCTAAATGTTTATGATACTTTGATAGTTCACCTGGTGAAAATAGTTGAATCTCGAATAGAATTATTAAAAATAGTGTTTTCATCTAAAAATCCAAAGAAATCCACGATAAATAAAGTATGATGCATGAATTGCAACAAAAAGAAGCATTAAAAATGATGAGTAGTAGTGAATATTAAAGATAATTTTTCTATGTTTAAAAGAGAAAAAAGTTAAAAGTAATCCACTAATTGCAGAAATTATAAGTGAAACAAGAGTTAATATTCCACTCAAGTTACCAAAAATCAATCCAAAGTGAAAAAATATTGCAAAAGTTCCAATAAAAGATAGAGATATATGAATTAATCTCCAAATAAATAGTGGTAATCCAATAAATTTTTTCTTAGAACGCTCTTTTAATGAGTGATATATCAAACTAATATATATTAAAAGAGTTCCAAACACTCCAAAACCATGACCTAAGTCTCCTGAAGGGCGTAAAAGCTTATGAATTTCAGAAAACTCTCTTCGTTTTATATCATAGTTTGCAAAATAGTATGAAAAACCATATTTGAAAAAGATAAATAGTGTAATAGCAATTGATATAACTGCTGTTATTAAAAACATTATCTTTATTTTATTATTAAATTTTAATAGTTTCATTTCCTGTCCATAATTTATTTCTTAAATTTCTCCAATAACCCTCTCCCCCTGACCCCCTCTCCACTACGTGGCGAGGGGGAAAAGAGATTTTAATAAAAATT
>DYRY01000117.1:1829-4492 GCA_020718465.1 Anaeromyxobacter dehalogenans
TCTCCCCCTGACCCCCTCTCCACTACGTGGCGAGGGGGAAAAGAGATTTTAATAATTTCTAAAAACTTTTTCCAATATTTACAACTCCTGTTAAGTTTTTTCCTCTTAACTGAAACATAATATATGATTTCATATAGTAATTATCATAAAAATGCCATAAAGAACCAACTTGTGGTATAAAAGAGGGAGATTTTGAATCCACTTCACTACTATCCTCAAGCATAAAAAGGATATCTAACCATAAAGTTAATGTTGAGTATAGTTTATAATCAACAACAGCATCAAAAATATATATTTTTATCTCATTTTGTATTAATGATGAGACTCTAAATGATAGCTCTATCGGAATATTTTTAAAATATTTTCTAAAAAATAGAGATGGAAAATGTGAATATTTAGCATTTTCAGTTTCAAATCGGTATCTATAAGATGCAAAGATAGAGAAACCACCTCCAAAATAAAAGAGCGAAGAGGAGATATACTTTGAGTCATTCAAGTCAAGGCTCTCTAAAACATCTTTATAATAACTATATGAGTAGTAGTTTAATCCATCTCGGCTATCAAAGAAAATGCTCAATTTTATCTTTTTACTTATATCATAATTTAGTTTTAAATATAGATTCCAATAGTTACTATCATTAAATCGGCTGTATTTTACATAGTAGATAATATCAAATCTATTCAGAATTGATATATCCTGCTGAAACTCTGTTGAGAATATTGATAAATTATAGTTATCATCTTTAAAAAACTGCGGAGTTATAGATAGTATTGAGTCTAAAGTGATATTTTCAAATCTGAAATTAGATGAAATTGCTCCACCACTATAGATTCTATCAAAATCTGTTATCATACTATCGTAATCAACTCCAAATCCAGAGAGAATTGTGAATTTAAAATTATCTAAATTATAGCTGATAAATATTGCATCAATAAGTTCAAGAGAGAATATATCATCAACTCCAGACCTACCAATTTTTAAACTAAAGTTACCAATCTTTCTACTGTAGTAAAGTGAGTACATATTAAATTGATAGCTTGAGTTACTCTTTTGAAGAAAACTATCGGAGTCAAAAACAGTATTGAAAGTGTCGATTTCATTATTATAACTAAAATCACCCTGAAAAACAGAGAGAAGTGAGTTAAGTTTAGACTCATTAACCTCTAAGTTTCCACGATTATAAAGATGAAAAGAGCCATTGATAGTTTTTTTCTCCTCATCACTCTCTTTTTTTTCAAAAAATATAAGTTTAAAAGGAGTTTTATGTGTTAAAAAACTATCTTTTTCATTTGAAAAATCATATTTTTTTGTTGGTTCATAAACTATTGTTTTATCTGTTCTAACATCAATATAGTTATAATTAATTAAATTTAAGTTTTCATTATTATCTAATTCTATATTATCTATTTTTTTAAGCCCCTCGCCATTAGGGAGAGGGGTTGGGGAGAGGGATGTTGAGTTTATTTTAAGAGATGATAAAGTAAAATCTCTATCATTTATAATAGTTTTAAAAACTTCTGGATTATCAATAGTATAACAGCTATTTTTCTCTTTATCATAAAAGCATCCAAAAGAGTAGCTATCAGATATTTCGGTTACTTTTAGAAAAACACTGTTTTTTTTATTAGAAAAAATAGACTCTTTTGATAAATTTTGTTCTAAACCAGCATTAAAATAGCAACCGGTTTTATTGCAATACTCTGATTGATAGATAATTTGTGCTAACAGAAATAAAATATACATCTACTTTCCTCTAGGATGACAGCTAATACAGGCGGAGCTTTCAAAAGTGTAGCCAGAAACTTTACGATGCTCTTTATTGGTTCTATTTTTTTTATGGCAATCTGTACAAGTAACATCTTTATAGTTTGAGCTATTTTTGTGGCAAGTGATACAGCTATAACCGGAGTGGTCACCCGTTAGAATTGGAAAATATGTTTCATGTTGATAAAATCTTCCCTGATTCCATGTGTGTGGAGTGTGGCAACTAATACAATCTGTTAAAAGTTTTAGATTTTTATGATTTGGATTTTTAGTTTTTCTATAATCTTTCAAATGACAAGAGATACATTCATGAGAAGCATCACTATATTTTGAAGTTTTATGACATTTTGAGCAGTGTAGATTATTATGAGCTCCATCCAGAACAAAACCATTTCCAAACTCTTCATGTTTTTTAGTTTTCTCTATCCAATTTGTATCTTTATGGCAACTGTGACAGTTCCCCTGTTTTAATATTTCGTTTTTGTGGGGGTTTTTATGACAATCGGAACACTCTTTTTTATTTTTTATAGTAATCTTAAAAGTATGACACTTCGAGCAATCAATTTTTGCATGAGTTCCACCAAGATTAAAGCCTGTAATTGAGTGTTCAAACTTAATATTTGGTTTCAGATAGTCCCACTTTTTAGTTATATGACACTGTTCGCAATTCTGAAGCTCTGAATGAAGATTTGAAAGTAGTATTAAAATAAAAAATATGTAGTTCATAAGATAAAGACCACTATGAAATATTTGATTTTACAATTTTTTATATTTACAAGCAATATAAAAATCTTTCTAGGCACATGAAAACATGAAAACATGTAGCGGATTTCATTTTCCACTACATGAAAACATGAAAACATGTAGCGGATTTCATTTTCCACTACATGAAAACATG
>DYRY01000117.1:4592-8459 GCA_020718465.1 Anaeromyxobacter dehalogenans
CATGTAGCGGATTTCATTTTCCACTACATGAAAACATGAAAACATGTAGCGGATTCCATTTTCCACTACATGAAAACATGTTTCAAACTACCTTCCACGATTTTCTTTATTACTATAATAAAAAAAATATAAATATCACTTCTTCCAGTTTATTAAAACCGACTGTTCATTTAAAAATCAATATATTATTTTATTACAACTATAGAAATTTACTCTTTAGATTCTGATTTTGTACTCTTTTTTGTTGATTTTTTATCAAGAATAAATACAGAATATTTCACTTTTGTTCCAACTAATGTACCTTTGATAAACAGTTTTAATCTATCATACTCATTTTTCCACTCTGTATAAAGAGTCTCTCTATCAGTTTTAGAAAATTTTTTATCAGTTGTAGCATCAGTAATATCTCCACTATTCTCTTTTAGTTTTTTATAGATATCTGTAGCTCTATCTTTAAAAACTAAAATTGATTCCATTGTTTCATTGCTCATTTGAGTAACAATAGTATCAAAAGCTTGAACTAAACTACCTCTTCTTTTAAAAACAGTGGAGGCTGTTTTTGGGAAATAGCTTTTATAAATACTCTCTTTATCTGTTTTTACACGAAAATCAATCTCTTTAAAAATTTTTTTAGCATCAACAACAATAGAATTCCATCTCTCTTTAGCATCTACTGTATCATTTTTAATTGCTACTGTACTCTCTTTAATAAGTTTGTACTTTTCAAAGAAACTATTAACTTTTTCAGCAAAACCTTTTACAAAATCACTAAAAAGATTCTCTTTAGCCTTAAATACATTTAATGTGTGTGAAACCTCTTTTGATAATTGCACTAATTTCTCTTCCATATTTCTCTCCTATAAGTAAGTAACAATTGATTTTAATCTGGATATATTTTTTTTTCAAGAAAAAAAGATTTTTAAATCAAAAGAAACTAAAGAGATACTAAATTTTTATTATTTTTTATATTATAAAGTTAAAACTTTATCACTTGATATAACCCAATCAGCAAGTTCACCCATTGTAGAACTATTTGCACCATCAAAATATGGATGATTTTTATATACTCCACAACGAGCCATACAGGTTCCACAAACTTTAACAATAACACCACTAGT
Source organism: Anaeromyxobacter dehalogenans (assembly GCA_020718465.1). Classification (GTDB taxonomy): domain Bacteria; phylum UBP6; class JAFGXH01; order JAFGXH01; family JAFGXH01; genus JAFGXH01. Next base: position 5,711 of record DYRY01000117.1, read on the forward strand.
GATAAGAGCTTTTAACATTTTAGTTAAATCTTGGTCATAATTATCTGGTTTTACACAAACATCTCTTGCTAAATCAACAGAGTCATTCATTAAAAAAACTCTAACTTCCTCCCCTTTTCTTAACAATGTTTCTGCTAATCTTAAACCATTCCAAGTTATATCACTTCCATTATAAGGTTCATGATTAAAAATAATAAGCACACTCATAAAATCTCCAAAATAGTAACCATAAAATATAAAAAAAATTATAGAAAAAAAAGAAAAAATCTTTTAGTTAAGAATACAACTTGGTTTTCCATTAAAGAAATCAGCAACTTGATTGACTAAATCGGTTGCAACTTGAAGTTGTGCCTCAACAGTTGATGCAGATATGTGTGGAGATGATATAAAATTTCTTAAAGTTAGAAGAGGGGACTCTATGAGAGGCTCTTTTTCAAAAACATCAAATGCAGCAGCATTAATTTTTTTCTCTTTTAAAGCCTCATAAAGGTCTGCTTCATTAACAACACCACCACGAGCATTATTAATAATGATTGCATTTGGCTTCATAATAGCAAAACGCTCTTTATTAAGAAGATTTTTTGTTCCATCTGTTAGTGGGATATGTAAAGTCACAAAATCAGATGATTTTAAAAGCTCCTCAAGTGTTACTGATTTAACTTTTAACTCTGGTAAAACTCCTCTTGCAGGAATTGCAATATTACCACTCTCATCAACTTTTGCATAAGGGTCAAACATAACAACTTTCATACCTAAACCAATAGCTTTTGATGCAACAATTTTTCCGATTGTTCCTGCACCAATAACACCAAGAGTTTGTCCACCAAGTTGTCTTCCCTCTGACAAAGTTTTTTTATCCCAAATACCACTCTTCATACTTGATGTTGCATAAGGAATCTCACGAGCTGCTGCAAACATCAACGCAATTGCATGTTCCGCTGTACTCTCTGCATTTGAGAATGGAGTATTCATAACTTTAATGTTTTTTGTTGTTGCAAAAGGGATATCAACATTATCAACACCAATTCCACCTCTTCCAACAAGTTTTAAATTAGTTGCATGCTCAAGAATATCACTTGTAAGTTTTGTTGCACTTCTAATTAAAACACAATCATAGGCTCCAATCTCTGCAATTAGCTCATCTTTACTTAATCCTGTCTTTTCAACTAACTCAAAATCCCCTTTCTCTTTTAACGCAAAAATCTCTTTTGAGAACTTATCAGATAATAATACTCTAACAGTCATATCAACCCCTAAAATAAACCATTCAAGATTGGTAACATAAAGAGAAAATATTGTCAATTGAATTAAAGAGAGAATATTGTGAAAAGAATGAGATATTTTTTCAAAGATATAATCTATATCTACTCTTGTTTATTAAAAAATAGAAATAAAAAATAGTAATACTAAGTTGTACAAAATAGAATTTACTTTATAAAAATCTCTTTGAGTCTTTTATGAGTTTTATAATTTGTTCTTTTGAGAATCTCAAGGGCTCTCTCAATGTTTTCATTTTTTGTTGGGGTTGTTTTACCAAGAGAACCCTCCCACATATCTGCTGTTCCAAACATGTAGTAACTTAAATATTGATTAAATTCACTATTTCCAAACTCAACAGGAATTAAATCCTCAAAACATTTTGTAGAAACCTCTTTTGTTGGATTGTTTATAAACTCAAAAATAATTTTCTCTCCACAAGCAACATCATTACCCATTACAGAGTCAAGTGTTACAGATTGAGATATAACTCCATGTGCAGAGTATGGAACAGTTAAAAATGTTTGATTAGCTTTATTAAATTTATCTTTTGCAGGAAGTGCAATTTCAAGTGGTGTTTGTGGATCTAATGTTCCATTTAACATTAAAATCGGAGTTTCACTACTGCTATATTGAGATAAAAGTGGTTCATCATAAGTTGGCCATAGATTTGAGTTTCCAATAAGAGCATTTCCTGCAACTCCATTAGTTGAAAAAAGATATGTTGGGTTTAACTCCTCTGCTTCTTCAACGGTGATTCCGTCCCATATCTCATTAAATGCTACATTATAGTATAAAATATTTGAATCTAACTGATCCTCTGGAACATAATCAACCTTTTTTCCTCCAAACATATTAGTGATAAAGTTGTTTAAAACTGCAACATCACTTCTAGAACATCTATTCAAACGATAAATAATTGGTGGAATAAGATTTCTTGTATAAGCACCACCTGCAAGAAGCTGAAAAAAGAGCATTCTTAAATCATCAGAGCGATAACCTCTAAAATCTTCACAAATCTCCCCACTATCAAACTTATCAAAAACAATTTTCATTGCATCCCAAGGAGTCTCTGCGATTGTTTCCATTTTTTGAGAGCAAGTTGAGTCCTCTTCACAAAGAGTCATAAACTGTTTTCCAACTTCGTTTGCAAGTTTATCATAATTATCTAAAAAAACATATCCATTAAGAGCAATCGAGTCAAGAATAACTCCATTTGCCTGATTTGGAAATAGTTGAAGATACCGATGAGCCCAAAAAGTTCCATAAGATACTCCATAAATGAAAACTTGCTCATCATTTTCTTTTAAAAGTGTGATTAATTTTCCTAAATCGTTTGATGCACCTCTTGCAGAGAACTGTTTAATGTTTTCTCCATACTTATTTGTTAACTCATTAACACAATTTTCTATTGCTATTGGTGTTGTTGATGTTGAACCTATATATTGTTCATTTGAACAGATTAGTTTTTCAGAATTTCCAACTCCTCTAT
>DYRY01000118.1:0-4165 GCA_020718465.1 Anaeromyxobacter dehalogenans
GCTTTTCTATTTTTTCCCTCCTCCTTTTGCCGCTTCTGCGGCTTTTTTTTTAGTTGCTTATGCTATTTTTTCTTTTATTACTTTTAAATTTTGAAAAAATCATCACATTTACTCCTAATACTACTAATATAGTTTTTGAGTTGGGAATGGAGAGTAAACTTGTGGGAGTCTCAAGGCATTCAAAAACCACCTCAAAAACAAAAGATATTGGTGATTTAACTCATTGGAATTATGAAGAGATTATAAAATTAAAACCATCCATTACTATTCTACTTAAAGAACAAAAAGAGGAGATTAATAGATTAAAAAAACTTAATATTCAAACTTATCAATTTGATTCAGATAGTATCTACTCTATTGAATTTGAAATTAAAAAAATTGCAAAAACAATCTTTAATTTGGAGTATCCCTATAAATTTACACCTGCAGTTATAACAGGATTTTCACTCTTAAATCCAAATCCTAAAAAAACTTTAGTTATTGTTGATAGAGTTCCAAATAGCCTTAAAGAGATATATGTTGCAGGAAGTGATACTTTTTTTAATGATTTTTTACCAATTTGGGGTGGTTTTAATTGCTATCAAAAAAAAGGTTATAAAAAAATATCTCTTGAACATATTATTAAACTAAATCCTGATATTATTATTGATTTAACATTTAATGGAGATTTATCTGTTTGGAGTAGATTCTCTTGGAAAATTATAAACTTTAATGATATTTCACCTCTTCTTCAACTATCTCAAGCAACAGTTCAGTTTATTTTGGATAATATCAATATTTTTTATGAAAAATGATATCTCAAATATTTTCAACAAATATCTATTTTTAAATAAAATTTTTACACAGAAAATCATGGTTAAAAAAATCACAAAAATATAACAAATAAAGATTATAAATTGATTTATAATGCTTTTTTTTAGAGGTTTGAAATGGATAGAATCTATATTGATGGTAACTCATTAACCTATAATGATTTTATTGATGTTGTATTTAATAAAAAAGAGGTAAAGCTATCTGAAACTGCAAGAGAAAAAGTTGTTGCCTCAAGAGAGTTAGTTGAGAAGTTAGATAAAGGTGATACTCCTATTTATGGAATTAATACTGGATTTGGCTTTTTAGCAAATAAAAAAATTGAAAAGTCTCAAATTGAACAGCTTCAACTTAACTTAATTCGCTCACATTGTGTTGGTGTTGGAGAACCATATTCAGAGGTTGTTGCAAGAGGTGTGATGTTACTTCGAGCCAATGTAATGGCAAAAGGGTTATCTGGAGTTCGCCCTGTAGTTATTGATACTCTTCTTGAGATGCTTAATAAAGGGGTTACTCCAATTATTCCATCACAAGGCTCTGTTGGAGCAAGTGGAGATTTAGCACCACTTGCCCATTTAGCTCTAGCTCTTATTGGTGAAGGAGAGGTTCTATTTGAAAATAAAAAACATTCTGCAAAAGAGTGTTTTGAAAAACTTTCTTTAACTCCTATAAAATTAAAATCTAAAGAGGGGCTTGTTTTAATTAATGGAACACAAGCAATGACAGCAAATGGTTTAGTTCAACTAAAACGGATAAAAAACATTTTAAAAGCCTCAGAAATTATTGCTGCAATATCTCTTGATGCACTTTTAGGAACAAATAAAGCTTTTGATTTAAAAGTTGTATCATCAAGAGGACATAAAGGTCAAACTGTAACAGCAATAAATATGAATAAACTTATTGATGGTAGTGAGATTCTTCAATCTCATAAATATTGTACAAAAGTTCAAGATCCATACTCACTTAGATGTATTCCTCAAGTTCATGGAGCAGTTAGAGATACTGTTAATTATGTTGAGAGCATACTTATTACCGAAATGAATAGTGCAACCGATAATCCTTTAGTTTTTGTTGAGAGTGAAGAGATAATTTCTGGTGGAAATTTTCATGGTGAGCCTGTTGCTTTTGGGATGGATTTTTTAGGAATTGCAATCTCTGAAATAGGAAGTATTTCAGAGCGGAGAGTAGAGCAATCTGTTAATCCATATCTAAATGAACACCTTCCACCATTTTTAGTTAAAAATGAAGGAATTAATTCTGGTTTTATGATTGCACAAGTAACAGCTGCCTCCCTTGTATCTGAAAATAAAATTTATGCTCATCCAAGTAGTGTAGACTCTATTCCAACCTCTGCAAACAAAGAGGATCATGTCTCAATGGGAACAATTGGCTCAAATAAGTTGAGTAAAATTGTTGATAATGTTGAGTGGATTATTGCAATTGAGTATCTTACTGCAACACAGGGATTGGATTTTAGAAAACCTTTAAATGGGGGAGTTGGTGTTGAGATTGCAAGAGAGCTTTTAAGAGAGTCTGTTCCATTTTTTGAAGAGGATGTTGAGATGCATCTTTTTATGAAAATTGCAAAAGATATTGTATCTAGTGAAAAACTTGTAAAAACTGTTGAAAGTAAAATAGGTGAGCTTTTATAAATATTTTTTTATTTAAATTTTTTAATCTAAAAAGATAACATTCCACCAAATCTATATTGAATCTCTCCATGATTATATTGAAGTAAGGTTTCTCCATAACCAGCAAACCATTCAATATAAAATGTTGGATTAATCTCATATTTTAGTAAAAAATGGATTGGGACTCTAAAATCAATTCCAATCTGTATTGCTCCTTTTTTTAATTTTGTTGATGCCCCTTTTCTTAACATTATTTCAATATTAAAATTTTCAGACAGAAAAAAATTAAACCAAATCTCACCATATCCTAAATATTTTGAGATATCTTTATTTTCAAGAAGAGAGTCATCTATTAAATCAAGAGCATCAATTATATCATCAAAATAGAACCAAAGTTTAATTTTTTGCTCAAAAAAAGAGAACCATTTTGATTGAAATATAATATATGGTCTATTTATGCTTCTTGAATTTCCACTCTCCTTACTTTGACCATTTGAGATATGTTCAAATCCTGTTGTGATTGAGTGAGTTTTATCTATATCAAAAACATAAAAAATCTCTGGATTATAATTACTCTCTTCAAACGGAGAGGAGCGAGGAACATCCCAAATATCCCAAACAGATAGTTGAGTAAAACCAAAATATATATCTCCAAGAGTTCTATATTTAAAACTAATTTGAAATTTAACCTGATTATGCTTACTATCTCCCCACCAAGCGGGTGAATTATCTTTTCCTAATCCTGTTATAAAAAAGATTTTTTTATGTTTCTTAAACCTTATCTCCTCACTATTTTCTGCAAAATTAACAGTTGAAATCAATATTAGATAAAAAAATATAAAAAATTTTAACATATTCACTCCAATTATTAAATTAATTTATAAAATTAAAAATATTACAAATCTACTCTTTTTACTAAAAGTATAAAATCTTTTTTTTATCATTTTTCTTTTTGAATGAAAATAGTTTTTTTAAATTTTAAACTCAAAACAGATTATTACTATTAATTTGTTTAAATTACTACTATGTTTTGATGTTGAAAATTGTTTTCAATAATAGTATAATTTAGTTATTAAAAGAGTTAGTAAATATTTAAGCTATATTTTGAGGCATCATCCAGAGAGTGCAAATATCACTCTTGATAAAAATGGATGGGATTCTATTGAAGAGATAATTAAGAATACAAATAAAATTAGAGCCAATCAGGGTCACTCAATAGTGGTTGATTTAGAGTTTATAGAGAAAACTCCACCTCAATATCTTTATCATGGAACCTTGTAAAATCTGTTGCAATAGAGTATATTCTTTTTGAAAAGTAGTTTAAAACGTAATTCAATTAATAGCAATTTATTGCTATAATAAAATTCAATACTATATTTTCAGATTTTATCTCACATTCATCATAAATAAACATTTTAAATAATTATCAATGATAATGGCTCTTTTTATTTATCTTATAACGTTTTTTTTGAAATTGTTTTACTTAAAATCATGAACTCTTAAATTCAAAACTTTATATTTTTAACATTATTTATATCAAATATTTTTTTTTAAAATTATTTACTTACATCTACATGAGATAAATTTTATCTCTTATTTATAGCAAAAAATGGGAAGTACTTTATTCGATTTAATTATTATTATCTTTAAAATAATAATAATTTATTTATATCTCTTAAGTAATAACGTAGAAGAGTTATCTTATATGTATGTTTCTTTTATTT
>DYRY01000118.1:4265-8442 GCA_020718465.1 Anaeromyxobacter dehalogenans
GAAGAGTTATCTTATATGTATGTTTCTTTTATTTTAATGTTAGATATGAGTTCTAATAGATAAATAAAGATATTTATTTATTTAAGTGATTTTTTTGTAAGACATTTCAGCATATTTTTAACAATATAATAAAAATGCAACATTAATATTGAAAATATATATTTTTAAATTTATAATAGCAAGAGTTTTATTAAGGTTAATTTATGAGAAAAATAGGGGTTATTTTTAAAAAGAACACCCTTCTTGCATTAACAGTTCTTGATAGATTGTATCAACATCTGTATCTAAAAGATATTGAGATATATCTTGACGAAAAATCCACAATATCATTAAAATTGGATAAAGTTAGATATATTGATGAAAAACTAATTCCATCAAATGTAGAAATTATTATTGTATTGGGTGGAGATGGTACATTTTTACATGCTGCATCTTTAATAAATAATGAAGCAACTCCTATTTTAGGGGTAAATTTAGGGAGTTTAGGTTTTTTAACAGAGACACTTATCTCTGAATTATGTGAAGTAGTTGACTCTTTTTTATCTAAGGGTTATGAAATTGAAAAAAGATGTAGACTTAGAGTTAAAGTGGTTAAAACAGATTCAAATGACAATTTTATTGAGAGAGATGTCTTAAATGATATATCAATAAATAATGGTAAAGTTGCAAGAATAATTGATTTAGATCTGTTTGCAGATGGCGAAAAAGTTACATCATATCGTTCAGATGGATTAGTTATCTCAACTCCAACAGGTTCAACTGCCTACTCACTCTCTGCGGGTGGTCCAATTATCTATCCAACTTTAGGAGTTGTTGTTGTATCTCCAATATGTCCACACACATTAACAATGAGGCCATTAGTAATACCATCAAATATTACTTTAACTGTTAAAAATAGAAGTGAGGGAGAGGATGTATATTTAACTTTTGATGGTCAACTATCAATTCCAATAAATGGAGATATATCACATATAGAGATATCTCAAAGTCCAAATCCTATTCTTTTAATAAAAAGTGGAAAACGGGGATACTTTAAAATTCTAGAAACGAAATTAAAATGGTCAGGAACTCCACTTGTTCAGTAAGGTTTTTAAAAATATTTTTTTATACAATAAAAATCAAATTTTTTTTATTTTTATGAATGACAAAAGATATAAACTATTTTTTATTTTTGTTAGCAAAAAAATAGAAAATCTGTGATTGGGTTTTAAAAATAGTATAACTCTTTAAAATTTGTAAATTCTAGTTATAGATTTATAGATATGGAGTTAAATCAATAAGAACTATTTTTCTTAATGCTTCATCATCAAGTTTTAGTGAGATTGCAGCAGTTTTTCCATCTGGAGATATTGCTAAACTTCTAACTCTATATTTGTTTCCTAATTGAGTATCATCAAGATTTTTAGGTTCTCTTTTAGGAAGAAAGTAACTTAACTGTTTTATCTCTTTTGTTGCTGGATAGAAAAGATATAGATTTCCACCAGAGTTCATTAGCATAAACTCTCCATTTGGATGCCATTCATAAGTTGTTATAAGATGCTCAAACAGATTCTCTTTATATCCATTCTTTTCAGGTGTATAATATTTTAATCCAAAAAACTCACCAAGAGCCAAATAGGGTTTACTACTCCATTTAATTGAGTCATAAAAAGATTCATTATATCCTCTTTCTAAAAACTCTAATCCCTCTGTTGGTGGTAGATTTAGTTTTGTAGGAAATGGATACTCTGAAATCTCATCCTCTTCATCCAATTTTATATCAATCTCAAGAGGTTTAGATACATCATATCTCATTGTATATAAACCTTTATGACCATGCATATTCTCAATTGAAAATGTAATAACCTCATTAGGACCAAAAGAGCCATATCTTACGATAAACTCAAAAATCATCCCATTTCTAATTTCAGCAACAGCATTTTTTAATCTAAAAAATGTATGTTTTTTACTGTTTTCAATATCATAAACATTAAATGAGATGTTTTTAAAAACAACTTCATCTTTTTTAACACTACTCTCTCTTTCAACATAAAAAATCTTTTTTCTATCTCTATCAAATTTATAAAATTCAATAGTTCCAATTGGTTGATTTGTTAGTGAGACTGTTTGCTCCCCTTTTTTTAAAGAGTTTTGAGTAACCTCCCAACCAAAACGCTCCTCTTTTCCTAATTTTTCAACTAAACGACTCTCTAAATTCATTTTAAATGTAGCTTCACTGTTTCTCTCTATAGCACTAAAGTAAAGATTTTTTCCATCATCAGAGAATGATAAGGCATGGTAGTGATTCATTGGAGTTATAACTGTTGCTTTTGTTATACTCTCTTTTGGAAGAGTATATTTTCTTGTTGCAGATAGTGGTTCAAGCTGATATATCTGCTTATCATCCTCATTATAAAGAACTAAATCACTTCCTAATCCCTTCAACCAACCATTATTTAAAAGAGTCTCATTTTTTGTTCTATCATAAGACCAAATCTCAAAGTTAGGAAGCTTAAAACCTCTTCTAACTCCATGTGTTTCTAAATAGAAAACACCATTAGATAGATAAATAGACTCTATTTTATCTGTTGTTTCATATTTCCAAATCTCCTCACCATCATTAACATTAAAAACTCTGATAACTTGATCTCCATAAGAGACAATCCAATTCTCTATTATTTGTGCATTTGCAGGCATTCCAGGACTCTGTTTCTCTTTTGTTGCAACTTCACGTTTATTCCAAGCAGTTTTTCCATTAGTTGCATCAATCATAAGATAGTCATCATAAGCCTCATCACCACCAAGAACCCACTCATGTTTTAAAAATAGAGAATCAACAAATATTGCATTCACTTTAGTAACATTTAGTGGAATTTTCCAAGCCATCTCTTTTGTTTTAGAGTCTAATTTAGCTAAATAGTATAAAGAGCGAATATAAATCGATTTTTTATCGGGAGATAGTTTCATATAAATCATATCTTTTGTGATATTTGGATTTGGAGTTCTCTCTTCAATAATAGTCTCTTTTAAAACCTCACCATTTTTTGCATCAAACTGAATATATGAATCAATATGTTTGAATGTGTTTCCATCTGTTGGTTGTTTGGAGCATAAAAATGAGTGATTAGATATCTCTCTACCCATAAAAAAGGCAGGTCTTAAGCGACAGGAGTAGGTTTTTTCCCAAAGTTTAGAGCCATCTTCTCTATCTAAAGCCTCTAAAACAAATCCAACTGATGGTCCTGATTTAAAAAAGTAGGTGTGTTTTTCATCAGTTCCTGCAAAACTGTATGTTACATTCTCATCTTTTGGAAAACGAATATCATACCACTCACCATTTGTTTGGTCTATAATATAAAGTGGTCCTTTTTCTGGTTCACCAAGATAAAAAACCCCATCTTGACTCCAAAGAGACCAACCACTTTTCTGCCAAGGGAATGGATTTTTTTTATCATCAGGGGAGAGTTTTTTTCTCCATTTAATTTTTCCATTGTTTATGTCAACTCCAAAGTAGGTAAGCTCATATTGCCACTTTTTTTTCTCATCTCTTCTATTAACAGCAGCAACAACAACTCCTTTTCCATCATAAGCAAATGATGGTTCACTATTATCTCTTCCTGGATCCTGCTCTTCAAGAGTAATATACTCAACTCTATCTTTTGTCTCCTCTTTTTTATCAAGTTTCTCTGGTTTTGTGAGATTAAGTTTTGTTTTCCAAACAGTTTTACCTGTTTTAATATGAATTGCTTTAATCTCAGTTTGCTCTTTATTCATTCCAACAAGAACCCCTTTTTTCTCATCATAAGCTAACTCATATACAGAAAAAGAGAAATCATCTGTTTTCCATCTTCTATTAATTGGTTTATAGTAGCTTCCATCTTTTTCAGCTAAATTGATACTCTCTCTTTCAACTTTTTTGTTAAGAGTGTCCAGAAATTGATTTTCACTTATCTCATTACTCTCACTACTATCCTCTTTTACTGTTTCACTCTCTTTTGAAACTACTGTTTTTTGTTTCTCCTCCCCTTTTTTCCCACAAGAGAAAAGAAGAAGTAGTATAGATATAACTAAAAGAAATCTCATTAATCCCCCTTTTATAATTAACAAAACATAAACTTACTTTTTAACATATTATTATAATCAATTCAAGAAATGAAAAAGAGGAAACAGAAAAGTAATTAAAAAATATAAAATCATT
>DYRY01000119.1 GCA_020718465.1 Anaeromyxobacter dehalogenans
TTATGCTTCAGTACAAAGAATTTATGCTTCAGTACAAAGAATTTATGCTTCAGTAAAAGTCAGAAATAAATTCTGACCTGACGATATTGCTTTTTCTTTCAGTTGGGATAGAATCCTTTTCTATCCCAACTGCTAAATCTTTTCTATCTTTTTCTTTCAGGTCAGAAATAGATTCTGACCTGACGATATTACTTTTTCTTTCAGGTCAGAAATAAATTCTAACCTGACAATATTGCTTTTTATTTCTGTTTTATTAGCTCTGGAACAACTAATTGACCACAAGCAGCTCCAACATCTTGGCCTCTACTCCGACGGTATAAGACATCAAACCCTTTCTTATAAAGATAAGTGTGAAATTTATCTATCTGCTCCTCTGGAGTTGGTAAAAATTGAGTTCCAGGATGTGGATTAAATGGAATTAAATTGATTTTTACAGGAATATCTTTTAAAAGTTTTGAAAGTCTCTCGGCATCCTCTAATGAATCATTAACACCATCCATCATAACATACTCAATTGTTATTTTCTCATTAAACTCAAGAGGAAGAGACTTAAATGTTTTTATAATATCAGCAATTCCCCACTTTTTATTGATTGGCATTAACTTTGTTCTCTGCTCATCTGTTGTTCCATTAAGAGAGAAAGCTATTCTAACACCTGTTCTCTCTTTCATCTCTGCTAATTTATCTAAAATGCCACTTGTTGATACACTTATTTTTCTTTTAGATAGATTTAAACCAAAATCAGATAGAAATATATCACAAGCATCAACAACAGAGTTTAAATTGTGAAGAGGTTCTCCCATCCCCATAAAAACAATATTACTAATTCTCCTCTCTGTTTCAACTCTCGCAGAGTATAAAACCTGATTTACAATCTCATCTGTTGTTAAATTTCTTATAAATCCCATTTTTGCAGTGTAACAGAATGCACAATTAACAGCACAACCAACTTGAGAAGAGATACATAGTGTTAATCTATCCTCAAATGGAATTAAAACAGACTCTATTTTATATCCATCCTCTAACTCAAATCTAATTTTTGTTGTACCATCAGATGATTTAAACAATCCATCTATCTTTAATTCTGAAAAATATGCAACCTCTTTTAATCTCTCTCTTAATTTAACTGATAGATTACTCATTCCATCAAAAGATAGAGTATCTTGTTTATATACCCAAGAGAAAATCTGGTCTGCATGATATTTTTTCTCACCAATAGAGAGTACCCACTCTCTTAATTTCTCCCTCGTTAGGGATTGAATTGCTACTTTTTTACTCATAAGGGTCAAATCCTTTCTTATCTATAACTTCATCAATATAACGTTGATTCTGCCCATTCATAAAAGATATTAATTCAAAGATAGGATACTCATTTGGGCAGATGTTTGTACAAGGAGCTTTACAATCTTTACATTCAGAGAAAAGTTTTAACTCCTCATAAGAGTATCTAAAGTGTGGCATAGAGCGTGAGTTCGCAAGAAAGAAAGAGGAGAGCCTTGGAACACCATCTCTATGAAAATCAGATAAAACAGGGCAGTAAACATCACATAAAGAGCAGTGAATACAATCCTCAAATTGAGATATTTTTTGATACTCCTCCTCTTTTAACTCTATTAAATTATCTGGATGATAGTTTTTATGAAACTGTTTTATCTGACTCTCTCCACCTCTAAAGGGCATTTTTATAATATGTATAAAAAATAGTATTGCAAGTCTAAAGTAGGCATATATCTTTTTAGAGTTCATTCTATTCTCCCTTTTGCCCTTTTAAATCTATTAGATTTAAAATATTTTTTGCTACCTCAACACCTGTTGAAGCAGCAACTATCATACCACCATCTCCATTAAGATAGTTATATCCCTGAATAATGTTTCCAGCTGCAAATAGATTTTCAAAAACTATTTTGTAACTCTCATCAATTGGCTGAAACATTGGATTTATTTTAACTCCAATAGAGTAGGCAGGTTGTTTATCAAAATAGTTCTCTGTAAACATTTGTGAATAGTAGCCTCTATCTAACTTTTTATCACCATAAAAGATTGGTAAATCAAATATAGATTCAAAAAAATTGGAATCCATATCAATACCACCTCCAATATATTTACCTGTTGCAAGAACAACTCCTCCAACAGGAATTTCAGGATACTCTATTTTATTTGTTAATAGTGAGATAATCTTATTACTACTTTTTTTAAATCCAACAACTTTACCAGAAAGTGTTCTTACCATATTTTTTTTGTAAAATGAGGCTATTTTTTTCTGAACTCTAACTCCAATAATAGATGGAACTAATGATAATGTCTCTGCAATCTCTATACCAACCTCTTTTTTTATTGCACTCCAATAATCTTCAAACGACTCAACTCCTAAAACAGGAGGGAATATAAGAGTTTTAATACTATTTTGAGATACTATCTTTTGAAGATGTGTTATAAATCTCTCAAAAGCTGCTTTTTTCTCAAGAAGATGTGCAAAATCGTAGTTTTGAAAATGTGCATCATGATTTCTTTTAAGATAGTGAATCTCAACAGGTAAAACCCCTTTTATATCATGTTTTTGTAAAGTTGATAATATTTTATCGGAGTAGAAGTTTCTAAACATCTCAAGATAGGCAACTCCAACTCCATCTGTTTGCTCTTTAATACTCTCGATTGAGGCAAGTTGAGAGGAGAAAGATAAAACATCTGTTTTTTTAATATTTCCATATTGTGTGAAAACTGAAATTGGTTTGCTATTTGCTCTTAAAGATGAGTCCATATTTTGGAGTAGTTGAATGGTTTCTTCAACTGTTTTATCTGGATTTATCATTTTTTTATATGGGTGATACTTTCCTGAACTCTGAATATCACCAACATCATATCCCCCAGAGAACATATATGTTGCACCAAGAGCATTAGATATAACAATTGGAGATATACCATGTTTTAAAAGCTTTGAAACAGTACCAAATGTAGCAATACCACTTCCTATAACCACAATCTCTTTTTGACCAAACTCCATTAAACCCCCAAATTGAAATCAGCTAATATTCAGACTCTAATCCACCTAAAAATATATGATTAGCCATATTAAGCTCCATCTGTTGAATAGATTTTTTACTTTTTAAAATAGGGCGATTCCCTGAATATCTCTGCTGAAGAAAAGTAGATATCTCTTTTGCCTCCTCCTCTTGGGTTAATCCAAGCTCCTCTTTTAAAATTTTTCCAATCATAATAGAGCATCTGCTACCTTGACATCCCCCCATTCCTGCACGAGTTCTTCTTCTAATATCATCAACAGTTCTTGCAAACTCAAACCGAATAACATATCGAATCTCTGCTTCTGTAACAGGTTCGCAATCACAAACATCCACTTTCATTGCTGGAAAATGCTCCATAAGCTCTAAAATACGCATAATTCTACTACCATACCTAAAATAGAGTCTCTCTAGTTTATATAAAGGCATTTGATATCTTTTTGAAAGATATTTTATATGAACAGTTGCTTCAGAACCAGGAAGATATGTTGTATGAGTTGTACACTCATTACCATTACCAACCAATTTTGCAACAGTATCGGTTACCTCTTCCGATATCATTCTATAAGCTGCCAATTTTCCACCAATTAGAGAGAGAAGATTAGCAAAACCCTCCCCTTTATGATCAAAAAGTTCATGGTCTCTTGAGAGTTGGTCTTCAAGACAGTGTTCACCAAAAATAGTTGGTCTTACTCCAGCAAAAGCTCGAATCACTTTATGCTTTCTGATATCAGGAATAATATTCTCTGCTGCCTGAAGAAGATACTCTACCTCATCATTAGTGATAGGAATATCATCTGGGTCACCATAGTAATCATCATCTGTTGTTCCAATTATTGTTGAGTTTTCATGAGGCATTACAAAAACCTGTCTTCCATCAATAGAGAATGTACCAACAGCATAATTAGAGATTTTTCTATCAATAACAAGATGAACTCCTTTTGCTGGTCTCATTTTAACTTCAAAATTATTCTTTTTAGCAAAAATTGGAGACCAAGCTCCAGTTGCATTTAAAACCACTTTTCCATAAACAGAGTATCTCTCTTTTTTTAGTTTATTAAAAACTTCAACACCTTTAACAACTCCATCCTCTTTAATGAGAGAGATAACCTCTGTATGATTCATAATCTCTGCATTGCTCTCTTTTGCAGCCACTATGTTTAAAATGGTAAGTCTAAATGGATCGATTCCATACTCATCCATTGTTACTGCACCCAAAATATCTTTCGACACACCTGGATGAAGTTGAAAAGTCTCCTCTGGAGTTAATCTTATATGTTTCTTTCCATTTTTAAGTTTTTGAAAACCATCATAAGCAGAGAAAAAAGTCTCCATCATCTCCAAAAAAATCACTCCTTTAGGATGATTTTTTTTCAAAGGAACAATAAATGGAACTCTGAATAGCATATGATGTGCAATTTGTTGAATATAACCAGAGTCAAGACAAGATTTATAAGTTACATAGCGATCTGTTTCGAGATATTTAAGGCCACCATGAATTAATCCAGAAGAGGCTCCTGTTGCTCCAGCTGCAAAATCGTTTTTTTCAAAAAGAATAGTTTTCATTCCTCTCATTGAGGCATCTCTTGCAATCCCAGCACCATTAATTCCACCACCAATTATTATCAAATCAAATAGTGTTGAAGTTATTTTTGTATTAACCATGATGACCTTTTAAAATAAAAATTACTTAAAAACAAAAAACTTTTAATAAAAAACCACTTTAAAACAAAAAGCTTTTTGTTTTTATAAAGATATATAAAAATACCTTAACTATTTTTTCAATTCAATACCAAGTTCTGTTAGTTGAGCCTCTGCAACAACAGATGGAGCACTTGTCATTAAGCAGGAGGCTTTTTGAGTTTTTGGAAATGCAATAACATCTCTAATTGATTTTGCTGTTGGGCTTAGAAGCATAACAAGTCTATCTAAACCTAAAGCAACTCCTCCGTGTGGTGGTGCTCCAAATTGAAGAGCTTGAAGTAGAAATCCAAATTTCTCCTCTCCCTCTTTTTCAGATATTCCAAGAAATGAGAAAACTTTTGTTTGAACATCTTTTTGAAAAATACGAATAGAGCCTCCACCAAGCTCAAAACCATTAAGAACAACATCATAAGATAATGAGAGCATTTGAGATGGATCTCCTCCCTCCTCTAAATGATGAAGATGCTCTACAACTGGAGCTGTAAATGGATGGTGCATTGATGAATATCTTTGATCCTCTTCACTCCACTCAAACATTGGGAATTTTGTCACCCATAAAAATGCAAATTTAGAGTTATCAATTAAGTCCAATTTTCTAGCAACATCTAATCTTACTGCACCTAATGCAGCATGTGTTATTTTATGGTTATCTGCAACAATCAAAATAAGATCACCCTCTTTCACACCAAAATCAGAGATTAACAACTCTTTTTCAGAGTCACTTAATACTTTTGCAACAGAGCCAGAGAATACTCCAGTTTGATATTTTAACCAAGCTAATCCTTTTGCATGATATGTTTTTGCTGTTTCTGTTAAAGCATCAATCTCTTTTCTTGATAAAGTTGCACCATTTGGAACAATAATAGATTTAACGAATTTACCATCTGCTCCTTTAAAAAGTTCAAAAGAGCTATTTTCAAAAAATTTTGTTAAATCTGAAAACTCAAGAGCAAATCTAATATCAGGTTTATCACTACCAAAACGATTCATTGCCTCTTCATATGTTAATCTTAAAAAAGGTGTTTGAATATCAATTCCCTTTGTCTCTTTCATAACTTTGAAAAGCATTCCCTCTATTAAATCATAAATATCCTCTGGATCACAAAAGGAGAGCTCTATATCTATTTGAGTAAACTCTGGTTGTCTATCATTTCTTAAATCTTCATCTCTAAAACAGCGTGCAATTTGATAATATTTATCATATCCTGCAACCATTAATATCTGTTTAAATAGTTGTGGAGATTGAGGAAGAGCAAAAAATGTACCTTTATTAACACGGCTTGGAACAAGATAATCTCTTGCACCCTCTGGGGTAGATTTTGTTAATATTGGAGTCTCTATTTCTAAAAATGATTTTTCATGAAGATAACTTCTAACAGAGTGAGTTATGTTGTGTCGTAAAATAAGTGTTTGTTGGATTGGTTCTGTTCTTAAATCAAGATATCTATGTTCAAGTCTTACTGCTTCAGATACCCCAACATATCCATCAACAACAAAAGGGGGAATTTCAGAGTTGTTCATAACTTCTAACTCCTCTGCTTTTACCTCAATAGCACCTGTTTGCATATTTTTGTTTTTATTTTCACCTCTACTAAGAACAACTCCCTTAATACCAATAACAGATTCAGGTCTAACTGCTCCAACAAGATTATATATATCTTGGTTTTCTGGATAAAAAACAATTTGAGTAACTCCATAGCGATCACGAAGAGTTACAAAACGTAGTTGTCCTAAATCTCTTATATCTTTAACCCAACCAGTAAGAGTGACTATTTTTCCAACATTTCCCTCACCAAGCTCCCCACAATTATGGGTTCTTTTTAAATTAAAATAGTTTGCCATTGAGTGCCATCCAAAATAAACATATAAGCTGATTTATAGCATAAAAAAGGGTATATTACAAAAAAAATTTTATCTTTATTGTAACTATATTGTAAAAAAACACTCTATTTTTAATATTCTAAATATCTATTTTTTGATTATAATATATTTCAACCTATTTCTAACTATTTTTAACACCTACTCTTTGATTATTTTGTATCAAATATTGATTATTATCTTATATTCTCTTTTTTATAAAAAATAATTAAGTACTGAATTTTTCAAAAAGTAGTAAATATAAGATAAAGATTTACATTTTAAAAAAAATTATTATACTTCTAATTGTTTTAAATATTTTGGGAGATTTATCATGAAAAAATATATATTATATTTAAACTATTTTCTGTTTTTTACTATTTTTTTAAATTTTACATCCTGTTCAACCACAAAAAAAGATGAAAAAAAAGATGAAAAAGAGATTTATATTGGTACAAAAACAGTATCAGGAGAGTTACTCATCTATAATAAAAATGAGTTTATGATTGATGGAATTTTTTTAGATAAAAATTTTTTTATGAAAGATGGAATTTTTAATAGAGACTATGAGTATCTATTTAATAAATTTGTTAATGTTCATGGTGATTTATGGGAACGAAAATGTGAAAAGGGTGAGATATGTTTTATGGGAGGTTCTAAATACTATTTAAAAAATATACTCTCTATTGAGCTTAAAGATAAAACAGATGTACCAATTTTTTTTGAAGGAAGTTGGATAGTAGACTCTATTGCTGGTTCATCACCACTATCAACAATAAAGAGAGATGAAGCAGAGGGATTTCTACGAAAAATAGTGAGGTTTGAAAAAGAGAGATTTATATCTGATAACTCTATTTTTTCGGAGGTGGAGTATGCACTTAAAACCTTAACAAAAACAGAGGAGACTGAATTTCTACTTGAAAAAATAAAATTTTTAACACCAAAAATAGTTTCTGTAAAAGTTTTAAAAAATAAAAAACATGTTGAGTCATTTGGTTCAACAGTTTTTCCACGTGGTGGGAATGAGCTTGTTGTAGAGTGGAAAGGATTCTATTTTATACTTAAAAAAAGATAAAAACACTCTATTTTATACTTTTAAAAAAAAATACTTAAAAAATAGATTCTCTATTTCTTTTAAAATCAACAAATTCTCTTTTATTTTTCTATTTGATAATAAATATTAAGGAGGATAAATGAGAAAACAGATTTCAACAAGAATTTATAACTCTAGTAGCTTTTTTTTCAAAATTGCGATTTGATCTCTCAAATAGGATCTAAAAGAGCTGTTGGTATAATAATCTGTTCAGCAATTTGAACACTTCTCTCTTTTTCATATAAAGCAGACGTTGCAGAGACAAAAATAGTTAATCCACAAATAGAAGATAATCATTGGGAAAATAGTCAATTAATGTTGGTTTATTAAACTCTGCAATAATATTAGCCATTGTAAAAGTTTTTCTACTTCCTGTTACTCCCAATAGTGTTTGAAATGGAAATTTATCTTTAATTCCTTGTGTTAGTTTTTCAATTGCTTTGATTTGGTCTCCCATTGGTTTGAATGGTGCAATCAATTTAAAAATATTTTTTTCCATAAAAAGTTCCCCATTTTTTCTAATTTTACCACTATTTTTATTAAAAATACTATTTTTTTCTTCTGGATTTCTATTTTTTTAGGTTGATTTTACTTAAAACTCTTAAAATCTTGAATTCAAAACTGATGTAAATTTTTAAATTTTTTATATACTTTTAACTATTTTTACTCATCTCCTCTTCTATTTTCTCAATCACTTCAATTGAAAGCTCTGTTATATCTGAAATATCCTCAATAGAGGAGCCTTTTTTTAACATT
>DYRY01000120.1 GCA_020718465.1 Anaeromyxobacter dehalogenans
TATTGAGGAAATGGAAAAAACAGGTTATTTTCCTGGAACAGTTGAAACAAATTATTCCAGGTGCTGTTTTAGATTTACAAAAAAAGCTTGGAATAACAGAATCACTAGCTTTTCAAACATTAGATACATGTTGTGGATTTTTAAACACTCTTGAGTTAGCAACTCACTCAATAATGGCTGGTTCAGTTAAATGTGCTTTAGTGATAGGTTCTGAAGTTTTTTCAAAAGCTTTTTGTAAAAAAAGTGAAGTTACTTTTAAAGTGAGTATGTGTATGGGAGATGGAGCAGGAGCTCTTATTTTAAAGGCTTCAAAAAGCGAGGGGTTTGTTTCATCATATCTTAAAAGTAGTACTAAATTTAGTGGAGGATTAAAAGTTTGCTACACAAACCATAAAGATGGGAGTGAAGAGGGTGGATTGATTGTAGATTTTGTAATTCCAGATAATGTTACCTCATCAATAAACGCTGAAGAGGCATTAGGTAGAATTATAGATTTTACAAAAAATGCAATTCCAAATGCAATAAAAGGAGTTTATGAGAAAACAGGATATAATCATGATAAAATAGATTATTTTATTTTACACCAACCCAATAGAATGTTTATTGACAGTTGGAAAAAACTGGCAATGATACCACTTGAAAAACATGATGATACTCTTATTGATAATGGAAATATGGCAACTGCTTCAATTCCTGTTACTCTTGATATATTTCATAAAAATGGAAGAGTTAAAAAAGGGGATACACTACTTTTTGCATCTGTTGGTGAAGGAGCAACTTGGGGAGCAATGATTTGGAAATGGAGTATAGATTAAAAATAATTGAGTAACTTAATTTACTTCTATTTTTGTTTTAAAACAATCTCTTTTACCCTTTTTTTTGCAACATCAGAAACAAATTTTTTAAAATTTTGATAGTCAGATGGTTGTATTAATCTCATTGGAATATAGTAGTGTTGAGAGATTTTTACTAGATTATTTTCACTTTTTAATAATTTTCTAGAGTAAAAACCAAAAGATGACTTTTCATCAAAAGAGTCAAAAGTATCTAATTCATAACCATCTAATAGAGTAATCTCAATATTAGTAAGATTATTATAAAAATATGTTATAAGAGGATTTTCTCTTTGTTCTTGTGTTGCATATTGATTTAAAAGTGCTTGATTATAAAATCCATGCCCCCACTCTTTTTCTAAAATATTAGGAATCTGAATTTTACCAGCATCTAATCGACCAATTGAGTCAATTTTTCCACCCATTTTTAAAATAAGAGGAAAATCGGGATTTTTTAGATTTTCAACTTCAAAAAAGAAATCCTCAACATAACCTGCCAATTGTATAAAATATTGCTGAAATGCCCTTGCTGACTGTTCTTCACTTTGTTGAAGAAGGAAGTTTCTTATAGAGGCAGAAGTTATTGATGGAAGTTTTATTTCAAGAGATAACTCTCCATCTTTTTCTGATAACATTTTTAGTTTAATGTTGGTTTGAGATTGAATCTGCTCAAACTCAGGAAATTTTTCACTGAAAAGTGAACCATCTTTATCTATTCGCAAATATTTCATTCCCTTTAGATATGGATTAAGAGTATTAAACTGACTCCATTTTGAAGAAAAATCTAAGTAGAATATCTCATTTTTTAATTTTACTCTTATCAAATAGTAAAGATAGTACTCTCCTGATGGTGTATTAAATGTAAAATTATCACCTGTATTTGAGACAATTATATCAGTTTCAATACCCATTTTATTAAGAATATTATATATTAAATAGGCTAAATTACCCCTATTTTCAGTAATTGTTCTAATTATGGATTGATATGGATTGTTTTGATGTTGAAATTTGTCTGTGATACTATAGTAGAAACTTTTTAGCTCATCAATAGTTTCAATTTTTTTAAAACTATTAATAAAAAAATCGGTATAGTATGAGTTTTCAGTACTATATTGAAAAGCAGATATATATCTTTTATAAATATTCTCCCAACTTAAAGACTCTTGCAATCTTAAGGTTGGAATAAGTAAATCTATTTGTTGAGGCATAAATGTCTCCTGCTTTACTCCATTTAATTTTGATAGCTCGATTTTAGAGCAATCATAATCATCAATTTTAAACTGTTTTAATGAATCTAAAGGAAATTCTAATGAAGGGATAAGCTCTAAAATAGTTCCCTCTTTTTTACACATCATCCATTTTGCCTCAAATGTATTCATATTTATATGGTTATAACTAAAATTTCCCATCTTAACATTTGAGTTTGAGTAGCTATTTCGATTTATATTGTATGTTACTTTAACAATAAAATCTCCATCTTTTAAATTCTCAAGTGAAAACTCCGATGTTTCTGCTAAAAAATCGGGTTCATACTCTTTTAATGTTTTAGAATCAACTGTTTTTAAAACAAGATAATCCCCTTTAGGAACAGTTGCAAAACGATTAATCCCCTCTTTACCATGAACTTGAATAATCTCATAGCTTAATGTGATATAGTCATAAGGTGTATGAATTAGTATAAAATCTTCATCTAAAACTTTTGTTGCTGGAAAATCTTTATTAAATTTCATGTTACAATTAAGATAGTTTTTAATTTTTTCAATATCATTTGAGAGTGGAATAAATTTTTTAAACTCATCAAGAAAAAATAGAGGCTTTGAAAA
Source organism: Anaeromyxobacter dehalogenans (assembly GCA_020718465.1). GTDB lineage: Bacteria > UBP6 > JAFGXH01 > JAFGXH01 > JAFGXH01 > JAFGXH01. Next base: position 2,657 of record DYRY01000120.1, read on the forward strand.
AATTTTATGTTCCCATTTTTTCATGAATTGAATAATATCCACCCCTTCATCTGTAATCTCTCTATATGAACTTGTCATTGGAAAATCTTTATAAATCTCGTTTTTTAACTCTAATTGAGTGTTTTTAGAGTAAAGCTCTAACATCTCAAATAAATAGAGTGATTTTGGATTAAATCGATTACTTTTTATAAAATTAACAATTTGAGATATCTCTTTTTGAGATAACTCTTTTTTTAAATCTGTTATTTTAGAGCTATTTTGAATCTCTCTACTACAGTAATCAAAGCTTAAAATATCAAGCTCTTTAACAAGATTTTTTTTATATTTTAAAAGAAGTTCACAACCACCTTTCACTTCGGTTAATCTTCTTATTAAAGATAAAATTTTATCTTTTTGGTTACTACTCTCATAAACTGATAGTAGGTAGTTTGATATAAATAGTGGATTTTTTAGTTTACTATTTAAATCTTCAAGAAGTTTTGCCCCCTCTGTTGGATTTTGAAGTTGAAACTCAACAATATATGAGAGTTTTGATTTTAAAAAATTGGAATTCATTTTTAAAGATTCATCAAGATAACTCTGTATTTTTTCCAGTTTTATGTTTTTAGAGATTAGATTGTTTTTCTGAAAATAGAGGGCATTTAGATACTCTGTATAGAAATTTTTTCTACCTATTTTTTTTAAAAAACGGAGAGATATATCCTCATTTTCTGAAAGTTCTGAAAAAACCTCATAAAGTAAGAGATTTTGAAAATCTTTTGAAAACGGAAGTTTATAAAACTGCTCTGCAATTGTTAAAAGCTGATTCGGGGAATTTGTATAACTATTTTTTAAATGTTTAGAGTTTATTGGTGTTGACTCAAGTGGAATATTTGAGTGAATTAATATTGGTGATGAGTGAAGTTTTAGTGTTAAAATATCAATTTGATGTTTTTTACCACTATTTGGAATCGATATTTTATTAAAATTTGATAGTTGAGAGCGATTTATCTCTGTTGATAAAACTGGCTCACCATCAATATATATTGTAAATGGTCCCCATCCTGTTATATAAAAATCAATATTTTCAGCTGTTTTATCATTAGCCTCAATAGTTGTACTCCAAAGATATAAACCAACAGTATCAAATATCTCTGGAACAAAAATTCCCCCTTCTACAAAATCCAAATCAAAACTCTCTTTAAAAATATAATTTATAGGAATTGCTTCACTTTTTCTAAAAAGTGTAAAATCACTATTTATTGTAAATCTATATGGCCCACTCATTCTCCATTTTGATATTGGAAAAAATTGCTGTTTTAAATTAACCATATATTCAGGATTTGTATTAAGAAATCTAAAAATCAGATATTTTGTAATCTGATTATCACAAATAGTATAAATCTCTTTTAAAATCTTAGATGATATAAAATCTCTCTCAACAAGAGATATTATTCGTTGAGTAATCCATATTGATAGTGGATTATCTCTATTTTTTTCTAAAAATTGAAAAGATTTTTTAACAAAATCATCTGTTTCATAGTTAAGATAACTACTGAATAGTTCAAAAAATGTAGAAATAATCTGTTTAGACTCTATATTAATGTCAGATTTTAAAAGATTTTTTTCATTAGTTAAATCTGTTTGATTCATAGATTGTGATAATATTCTGTTGTTTTCCCAAAAAACTCTCTCCTCATCACTTAATAAATCATCTGATGTTTGATATGAAACCAATTTTTCAGCCCAAAACTCCCTTTTTAACTCACTCTCTTTTGTAGTTATACAGCCAACAAGAGATAATAAAATAAAAAATAGAACTATATTTTTCATCAAAGCCCCTTAATAATAATTTTTTAACAATCTACTCTATTTTAGATAGAGCTCATTTTTTATCATAATCTCATCAACTTTTCGAATTTCATCTCTAAAAGTTGGATAATCAGTGGTTGATACTCTATCAATATTAAACTGAAAATTGGTTTGATAGATTAATTTTTTATTTTTTAATTCCATTTTTTGAAATAGTTTTAGAAATTTACCATCAATTGAGCTCTCTTTGTTGGATAAATCACCATCAATTCCCTCTATCTCTATTATTTCATTGAGTTCATAGTATGGAATTTTCATCTCTGTTTTTCTCTCTGGTAACAGTTGAAGTTGATTCGAGAGATTTTTTAAAAATATTGTTGGATGAACTCTTCTATTTTTAAAAAAATCTTTTAACACTATTTTGAACTCATAACTTAATCCTCCCTGAATATCATCAAGACCATCAATAAACAAATCAGATATAATTGAGTCTCCAACTCTTGGTTTTAAAAACTGTTTTACAATATCAAGCTGTTTCTCTCTATTTTGAAAAATATATCTTGTAGAGGCAGCTTTACTACCATTAAGTGAAATTTTGATAGTAGCCTCTAAATTTTCTTCCTTTTTAATTCCTTTTAGATGAATAATCTCTTTTTCTTTAAAAATAGGAATAAACTCACCTATTTTCTTATCATTAATAATAAGAGAGTATGCACCTTGATTTCCATCTGGTAAAGCATCAAGACCATTTAACTCTGCTGTTGTATCTATAAATAGATTTAAAGATGGAATATAGGATATTGCATGATTGTAATATCTTGGATTTGGTTTATCATTTAAATCAATTTTTCCAAGTCTTCCTGCTCTTACCAAAACCATATATGACTCTACTCCTATAGTTTTTAGTAAAGAGTTTAAAAGATTTGCTTTATCTTTACAATCACCAAATTTTCTATCTAAAACCTCTGTTGCAGAAAAGGGTTTATAACTATTAATTCCCAATTCAATTCCAACATAGTGTGTATTTTTTAAAACATACTCTTGAACTTTTTCAACTTTTTCTTTAATTGATAAACCATCTGTCAATTTTTTTATCTCATTAGCAATATCAATAGGAATTGTATCTCCTCCCTCAATAAGATTCTTATACCAACTAATCATCTCATTCCAATTTTTAAAAGATGTTACTGAAAGATATGGATAATTATCACTGTAACCTGTGGACATTGTCTCAATTGGTAAATCAGAAAGAGATATAAATGGGGAAAAATATTTAAAACCATATTTTTCATCCATATTTTTATTAAAATATAGGTTCATTGAACTAGGAACAATAAAACCATAAATTGCTAAATTTTTAGCAATTCCCCCCTGAATATTATATGTTGCCCCAAAAAAAGGCTCTTGGTAGATGTTTTTTCTGTTAATATAGTATGAGAGTTCAATTATATCTCCAACTTCAATGTTTCCAAGGGTATAAACTCTTTGAGAGTAGTTCATAAAAGCACCATTATTTTTAGAACGAGAGAATCTATTATTATAGTTTTGAACATTCACCTTTGTTCCATCTTTTTTTATCTGAAACATTTCAGAGTGAATAATCTCTTCATCCTCTGGAGCATAGTAAATTGGAATCTGTTTGTAAAACTGCAAAGCCTCTTTAGACTCAATTTTTACTGCAAAAGAGTGAAATGTTTGATATGAAAAATCCTCTTTAAGTTTTACAAATGTGTAATCATAAAGAAAGTAGGCTGGAGCATTCCATTTTAGATTTATAGTAGATTTAAACTCATCATGAAGAGTTTTTTGATAAGATAGTGCCCAAAAGTCAACTTTTTTTCCACCATCCTGAAGATATTTATATATTTTATGGTCAGATGGATTTAGTTCAAGATATTTTTCAAAAAAAATATTAGCCTGTTGATAATCATTTTTCATTTGGTAAATCTCACCAACTAAAAGAAGAATCTCTGGGGCATCTTTTAGGATAAGCTCATTTTTAAAGTAGTGTTGAATGGCTTTATCATACTGTTGTTGAGCTGTTAAAACTCTTAGCCATTTTATATTATAGTTATAGTGTAAAGGAATCTCTTTAAGAAGAGTATGAAGAAGTTTTTTATATTTTTCAAACTCTCCCAATTGCCAATATAAAGTAAGAAGCTCCTCTTTATCACTATTTGAGAGTTGATTTATATAATTTTCATAAATCTCAACTTTATCTTTTTGAGTTAAAATGGGATTCTCTTTTAAAAGAGAGAATTTTTGATACTCTGTTAATTTTTCATTTTTTACACTTTCAGTTATTTTTTCTTTTGAATTTAAATTTAGTTTTTTCATTAATTTTGAAAAACTATAAATATCTAAATTTAGGGATTTATAGATTCGATATTCCATTAACTCTTTTTCTAAACTATTTGGGTGTTTTTCAGAAAAAAGTTTGAAATATGAGAGAGCATCAACAAGGAATCCTTTGTTTATTAAAGAGTCAACATATTTTAAACCACCATCTAAATCAAATTGATATGCCGATTTTTTTAACATTTCCCCTTTTTTATGAGGCTCAAAACTATGCAGAAAATAGAGCCAAGGAGTGTTTTCAAAATATTTTTCAAATGGTAATGGTCTCTGTTTTATATCAAATGGGATAAAATAGTAGCTTAAAACTCCAAAAATTGATTTGTCAAAACTTTCATCAACTTTTATTGAGATATCATCAATTATATTTTTTATAGGATTCCAAATTTTTACAATAGTTGATTTTCCATTAGCACTTATATTTTTGGAGGGGGTTAAGTTCTCTAAATTATCGGTATAAAAACCATCTAAATCTGTTAATCTTAGATAGATTCCCCAACTACTTTCAAATCCAACTTTAACAAGAATTGAGTGAATCCCAGAGGATAACTTCACATCAACAACATCTTGGTCATAAAATGGAACACCCTCTTTTTCTCTAGTGATAATTTTTTCACCATTTAAAAATAGCTCACTTTTAGAACCTGTTCCAAATCTGATTTGATAAACGCCCTCTTTTTTAACTTTTATGTAAGTTAAAAGATATCCTAATGAGTCTGATTTTGGATTTAAAAAATTTTTAAACTGAATAAATCCTTTGAAATTGTATTTTTCAATTGGTTTCCAATGAGTTTTTTGATTTTTTCCATTCCACTCTTTTGATAAATCTAAATCTTTTTCAACTGGTAGTGGATTTGAAAATCCACTATTTCCACTATTTTCAAATGGTCCAATTAGGGCATAATTCTCTACAAAACCAATATTTTTAAGAGATTCTCTTCTAAATTTAAATATATCAATATAGGATTTTATAGTTTTATTTTTAAACTCTGCATCTAAAATCTCACTAAATTGATAATCATGATAGTTTTGCTCATTTTGTGACAATAAAACTATTTTTGATAGTTTTGTTAACTCATCTTTATCATCAGCGAATAAACTATTTGTTGAGATAAAGAAAACTAAAAACAAGAATAAAACTTTGTTTACCATTATACTTCCTATAAAAATAGATAATAACCATCTAAATATCATAAAACAACTAAAATCCATAAAAATTCTAAAAAAGAGAAAATAGTAATTTTTTATCAACTTTTTTTTAATTCCAATTTAGTTAATTTTAATTTTGATGATTACATTTTAAAAAATATATTTGATAAAAAAATATCAAATTTAAGAAAAAAACTAAATTTTCATGCTTTTCAATATATCTCGATTATATCAGAACCATATTTTTTTGGTTTTGGTGTTGTTGATTTAGGTTATGTTAGAAATATATTTTTCATCCTTTCTAAAATTTCATCTATCAAGACGATCTTTTATTATTGAATATCTCGTTTCAACTCCCATTATTGATGCTCTTGCTTGATAGTATTTTTCACTCTCTTTTTCACTTCTATCAAACTCTTTTCCTATAAACTCTTTTATATTATTGTATATTTTTTTTGCTCCT
>DYRY01000017.1 GCA_020718465.1 Anaeromyxobacter dehalogenans
ACCTATTTTATACATTTTTCTAACTTTTTCAACCTCTTTTATGTTATGCAAGAGGTCTAATATAGAAATAACTTTAATTTAAACAAATTAAAATATTCATTAAAAAATCAAAAATCCTATTTTATAAATAATAAAAAAAAATAGTATTTATTAAGTAATCTTTTAATATTAAAAGATTATATTTTAAAGCCCCTTTTTGCTAAATCTTTGAGAGTTACTGTTTCCCAAAGCTTTTTTATTGCATCTCTATGTGGTCCCCAATATCCATGTAGAGGGCAAGATTTTCCATCACCACAATTTTCAAACCCAAGAATACATTGGGAATAACTATCCATTGCATCAATAACATCTATTATTGATGCAATCGTAACAAATTCATAATTCAGTAGCAATTTATAACCACCATTTTTTCCATGTGTTGCAACAACAAAACCAGCCGCTGCAAGAGATGGCATTAATCTCCCTAAATATTTAAAAGGAATATTTAGAGTCTCATGAAGAGTATTTACAGAATATTGCTCTTCTGGAGTTTGTGCCATAAACACTAACACTCTTATTGCATGTTCAGAAGTTTTTGATAGTTTCATAAATACTACCTCCTTGTAGTATTTATACATTATATTTTTTATTTGTCAACCATTTTTTTATTTTTAGATAAAAATTATTTTATCTGTTTTTTATTTTAGTTGATTAGTTATAATTAGATTTTAACTCTCTTTTTTTAATGATTTTCTAAAAATAACCAAAGCAAAAATCAAAAGTATAACAAAAATAGATGAGTTATTATTTGAACCATTTGAGTATGAACAACCAGCATCATCACCACTATCTTTTTTACAAACACCCTCATCAACTAAACCATTACAGTTGTTATCTAATTCATCACAAATCTCAACTCCACCATTTGTTGGTGAGCATTGATACTCACAACCATCCCCTGATGATGAGTTATTATTATAGTATCCCTCTTCACAAGCGTTTAAAATGCAGATAGCATTTTCACAAACTCCAGAACCATTACTAAATTCACAAACTAAAGCACTACCATCATCAACTAAACCATTACAATCATTATCAAATCCATCACAAATCTCAACTCCACCATTTGATAGTGAACATTGATACTCACAACCATTATTACTTTTTTTATCAATATCATAAAAATCGGAATCACAAGAGTCAACAAGACAATTTCCACCCAAACATGTTCCTGTTCCATTTTCAATATCACAAAGAGATAAATCTTGATTATCAATCTCTCCATCACAATCATTATCTAATCCATCACAAATCTCAACACCACCATTTGTTGGCTCACAAATATTAATAGATGTTTTTTTTATGCTATATCTTCCTGTTTCACTTCCATAGGCCTTCACCATAACATAAACTCTTTGAGAACTTTCACTTAACCATTTAATTCTTGAAGCTCTATCTTGACCTGTAATAATATCATCATTACTATCAATTTCAACACCATTTTGGTCATAAATATAGAGATAACTATCCTCAAGTGTTACTAATGTGGTTTCAATTGTATACTCACTGTTTGGTTGAGCATCAAAATAGAAAAAATCTTTGTCTCCACTATACTCAATATTAGCTGAAATCTCTGTTTCAAGATGGTCATTTTCTGTGATAGTAAAATACTCATTTGGATGATCATCTGCTGGTTGAAAACTTTTTTGAACAAACTCATTCCAATTAGTATCTACACTCCATTTTCCTTGATTATAAGAGCTATCAAAATAGTAACTATTACCTATAGGAAGATATATAGCAACTCCTTTAGCAGCAGAAAAAGTTGTTGATGTTTGATTTTCAACAACAAAATTCTGAATTGAACGAAGAATTGGATTTATATATGCTGAAATTTCAGGGTCTGTTATTTTATTTTTTAGTTTTTGAAAAAAATCATACATATCTGCATGTTCTGTTACATACATTCGTATAATCTCATCAGAAGCCTCTAAAATCTCTCCATCAATAGTATTCTCTCTTGCAAATTTTGTTGCAAAATTATTTAAAGCTGTTGTTAAGGAGGGAAGATTTTGTAAATTAACACAAGAGAGTGTCTCTACAACAGATTCAAGTGAGGATATTGGAATTTGTCTGCATAGATTTTCAGTGCTATGTTCACCATTAACAAAATTTTGAAACCAAGCATTATATAACCAGCCATAACCAGACTCTGTTTCTTCGCTTCCTGCAAAATAGAGTGCATATGGGGCACTCACATAATGAACCTCCCACATAGACATCAAACATGCATCCATTCCTAAAAGGTCAAGAGGTTTTCCTATAGCTTGAACTGTTTTTGAAAGAATATACTCTAAATCACCATTTGCAACAGAGATACTAGAGCCACTACTTTCATCATGAGATATTCCTTTTAATATATTTACTCTTGCACCATTCTTTTTCTTATCCCATCCAGAACCATGATCCCATAGAACAAGTGCATACTTTTGTGCAGGATAGGCATCTACTGCCCATTCAACAAAATCAACAACGGTTTGTTTATCTCCAGAATCGGTTTCACCAATATCCTCAATTAGTGTTGAGTTGATTGTTCTCATATCACTATCTTGAGTTACATAATATCTCCTTGTTGTTGACCAATTTGCTTCACCATAAGAGGAATATCTATCATATTGAACAATCACATTCATGAAGTTGTTTGAGCCAACAATCTCTATTTCATTTAAATCTTCAAAAGCGTATGTATCTAAATCATTATCCCCATTCACAAAAACCATAATTGTCCACTCTTTTTGTTCACTATAAAGCATTGATGATATCAAAAGAAGTAGGATTATTAAAAAATTTCTCATAAAACACCCAAAAAAAATAATTCAATACTTTAATGGTATAACTAAAAATAATCAATGATATTTTTTGTAAAAGATTTGTGACTATTTAATTCTATTTGATTTTGTATAAAATTAGTTATTGAATATAAAATCTGTTTTATTTTTTTTAATCCCAATTAATATTGAAGATTTATACAAATCATGTTATAACTTGCTAGTAATTTGTGATGAGGTTTTTAATGAACACTTTGGATGCTATTTTTACTAGAAGAAGTATACGTCATTTTACAGATAAAAAAGTCTCAAAAGAGGATATTGAGACAATTTTAAAAGCTGCAATGTATGCTCCATCAGCAGGAAATCAGAGACCCTGGCATTTTATTGTGATTACAGATCAGGATATTTTAAGTGAAATACCAACAATACATCCTTATGCACAGATGGTGAGAGAGTCTGCTTTTTCTATTCTTGTGTGTGGAGATTTATCTTTGCAATCACATGAAGGCTACTGGATGCTTGATTGTGCAGCCTCTGTTCAAAATCTTCTACTTGCAGCTCATGAGTTAGGATTTGGAGCTGTTTGGACTGGTGTATATCCAAGAGAGAATAGAATTGATGGCATTCGTTCACTTATAAAACTTCCAGAAAATGTTATCCCTTTTGCACTTGTTCCAATTGGCTATCCAGCAGAAACAAAAGAGCTTCCAAACAGATTTGAAGAATCAAGAGTACATTTTAACAAATGGAATAATAAAATAGATTGATAGATTTATTTATTTATTTTTTATAAAAAAATGAATTTGTAGTTTTTCAAACAAAGAGATTTTATGATAAGATTTTTTTTTATAATTTATCTTAAGAGTGAGTTTAGAGATTTTAGTAAAATAGTACAACTACTATTTTTTAGTTTTTTAAATTTTATACTATTCTCTTTTCTTTTTTCAGGTTCAGAGATTTCAACTATTTTTCCTGCTGTTTTTTGGAGTGCCTCTATTCTAGGCTCTGTATCTCTTTTCTCAAACACATTTCAACAAGAGTATGAAAATGGTATATTAGAGAGATTATATCTATCTAACACAACACCTTTTACAACTATTTTTTCAAAATTTTTAGTTCTTTTTTTAATACTATTTGCAATTCAAATGGTATTTATACCATTTTCATTAATTTTCTTTAATTTATCGTTTAGTGGTAGTAGTTTTTATCTGTTTATTTTAACCATTTTGGCAGGAAATTTTGGATATTTAATATTAACTACATTTTTCTCTTATATAATGGTTAGTAATCGAAGTTTTTTTAACTCAATTATTATATTTCCAATAACTCTTCCACTTATTTTAATTCTATTAAAAGCTACTACACAACTTTTTCCATATAGTAATGATTTTATTTTCTGGTTTAAACTTCTAATTGCTTTTGATATCTTATATGGAACAATAATATATCTGTTTTCTATGAAGTAGGTATATTTTTTATTATTTACGTTATTTTATTACAAATCTAAGAGAATTAACTTATAAAATTAATATTATTAGTTAAAAATCTCATCAACAAGTTTGCTACTAATAATTGGTTTTTCTATAAAATATGTGTATAATCGTTCAAACATAACATCAAGATTCGAAATCTCTATATCTGTTAACTCTAATTGAGGTATAAAAGAGCTGTTTTGAGCCATTATTAGCAAAATTCCCATTTTTTTTGTGATTTCAAAATCACTTTTAGGATGATTTGCACAACTAAAAAGGTAGTTTTCAAAAGAGAAATATAGAGAACGCTCCATAAAAGTATCTTTACATATTGAGCATTTTATATCAGGTAAAAATCCAGAGCTATTTAAAAATACAAATTTCAAAAATAGAAGATGTTTTTTCGTTATACTCTCCTCTTTTTCGATCCAATTAATTAATTTATTAAATATTTCAAATCCATTTGAATCCCATTCCCCAACATCCATAATATTTGTAAAAAGCTCATTCATAAATTGAGTAAGATAAAGCTTTTCTGGATTTTTATGAATTGAGATAAATGGTTCTAAAGTTCTAGCCTCTTTTAAAAAGAAAAAACTGTTTTGATTTCCCTTTGTTAAATCAAACTCATTTAAGAGATATAAATCTAAAATTCCACCAAAACGTTTTTTACTAATGGCTCCATTTTTAACATAAACAGTTATAACACCAACCTCTTGAGTTAAAACTTTTAATATATAATCACTCTCTTTCCAAGGTGTTATTTTCATTATATATCCAGAGTATCTTTCCATAAAAATCCACAAAAAACTTAAGTAATTTTTATTTTTTTCTTAAAAAGAAAAACTTTTAGTAATTATTTATTTTTCTTTAAATAAGAAAAACTTTAAAGATTCTAACAGTATAATTAATAAAAATCAATGAGATTATATTATTTTATTTTTTTTGAATTACCAATTGCTCAAGAGATGCAACACTATTTAGAAGAGTATATACCATTTTTAGTAAAGATTGACGACTATTTTTAAGTTTTTCGTCAGGATCATTAACAAGAATTTTATCAAAAAATCTCTCTAAAACATCAAAAGCTGTAAGGGCATTTTCAAAAAATAGAGAGTATTTTTTCTCACTACCATATTGATTTAAAATCTGAAGATGTTTTTTATACCAGTCATATAAATCAATCTCCTCTTTCTCTTTTAAAAACTCCTCAGAAACATCTGGAAGTTGCTCTAATAGTTTCTCTTTAAGAATATTTGATATTCGTTTAACAGAAAAAAGAAGCTGATTTGAGTGTTCATCTTTTTTAAACTGAGTTATATCTTTACAAAGTATTAGAATATCTCTGTTTATAACCGTTGTGTTTAGAGTTGCAGAGTCAACAACATCAGCCTCAAAACTGTTTCTAAGATAAAATTTTACCCTCTCTTTAAAAAAGAGAACTAGTTTTTCTATTAATTGTGAATCCTCTCGATTATAACTTTTTAAAGCCTCCTCAAAATATATCTCAATTGGATAGTTATAACTACTCTCAATTAATATTTTTAAAACACCAAGAGAGACTCTTCTTAAACCAAAAGCATCCTTTCCTCCTGTTGGAGCAAGCCCAGCAATAAAACCTCCGACTAAAGTATCTAATCTATCTGCAAGAGAGAAAAGAAGCGAAAGTGGTTTTTGTGGGATATCATCTTGAACTGTTTTTGGTTGGTAGTGATTTTTTATTGCATCTGCAATATCCTCACCTAATCCCAATTTAATTGCATAGTGTGCACCAGCAACTCCCTGAAGCTCTGGAAACTCTGATACCATACCTGTTAAAAGGTCTGCTTTTATAAATGGGGCTGTTTTCTCAATAAAAATAGGGTCTAAAGAGAACCCAAGAAGATTATTTAAACTTTTTGCAATTTGAGCAACTCTTCTTACTTTATCACCATAACTTCCTAAAGATTTCTGAAACATAACAGAGTCTAATTTTTCACAAAGTGGCTCTAATCCTCTTTTTAAATCCTCTTTATAGTAAAATTCAGCATCATCAAGACGTGCTTTTAAAACTCTCTCATTTCCATGAATAATCTCTGAAGATATTTTTACAACATTTGCAATACCAACAAAATGATTGGATAATTTTCCACTCTTATCAAGAGTATAAAAATATTTTTGATGTTTTTTCATTGTTGATATTAGTAATTCAGATGGTAAATCTAAATATTTTTTATCAAAAGTACCAACAAAAACAGTTGGATACTCAATAATATTTACCTGTTCTGCAAGAAGCTCCTCATCAATAATTGGAGTTATTTTAAATTTAGTTTTTAACTCTTCAAATTGAGCAACTATCATCTCTTTTCTCTCATGTTGAGATGCAATAACTTGAAACTCTTTTAGTTTATCAATATATTTTGAAGAAATATCAATAACAATTTTTTCTGGATTTAGAATAAAGTGTCCCTTTGTAATATTTGATGCAACTAAATTATGATAGGTGATTGGTACAACTTTATTATCATATAAAACAATAAGAGAATGAATTGGTCGAGAGTATGTGTAGTTATGAGTACTCCATTTCATTGATTTCTCAAAGGGAATTTTTGAAAGAAGAGTTTTTTCAAATAACTCTTGTAAAACCATCTCTATAGATTTTCCAGAGATACTCTCTTTGCAAAAAATTCTCTCCCCTTTTGAATCAGATTGGTACTCTATCTCTTCAACTGTTTTATTTTTATTTTTTAAAAAACCAAGAAGAGCTTTAGTTGGATTACCATCACTATCAAATGCACTATTTTTATATGGACCAAAAACCTGCTCAACTCTATCAGGTTCTCTATCTGATACTTTTTTGCTATAGTAAGCAACTCTTCGTGGGGTGAAAAAAACATCTCCCTCTTCAAACTCAATTTGATTCTCTTTAAAAAATATTTCTGTTTGCTCTTTGATAAATTGAGCTGCTTTATACTGTTCAAATGCTGGAATCTCCTCAGTGTATATCTCAAAAAATAGCTCTTTCATACTCTCCTCAAAAAAAGTCAGTAAATTCTATCATAATTTGACATAAATATCAATTGTTGCTAATTTTATAGTTATTTTTTTCTAACTAAAATAAATTAGATTTTATAAAAATTGACTTTTTTTTACCATTATTATATAGTTAATTTTTTAGTGGATTACTGATGAACTTAAAAGATAAATTAATATTAAATTCTCTTAAAATGCTACCCAAAAATCAGTTAAGTTGGGGTATTGGTAAATTAACATCCCTCTCTTTACCACCTAAAATAATGAAAAAAATTATATTAATGTTTGCAAATAGATATAAAATAAACCTATCTGAAATTGAAAAACCGATTGAAGAGTATAAAACACTGAATCAATTTTTTACAAGAAAGCTTAAAAATGGTTCAAGAGTTATTGAAAAATCAGACAATAGTATTATATCACCATCAGATGGTTTGATATCACAGTTTGGGGAGATAAAAAATGGAAAATTGATTCAAGTAAAAGGGATTGATTACACCTTAAAATCACTACTTCAAGATGGAAAAGAGTCTATTTTTGAGGATGGTTTTTATATAACAATATATCTTAGCCCAAAAGATTACCATCGAGTTCACTCTCCTCTTGATGGTATTATAAAAGAGGCAAATTATATAAAGGGTAGATTATTTCCTGTGAATAAACTCTCTGTTGAAAATATAAATGAGTTGTTTTCAACTAATGAGCGAATTAATCTCTATATTGAGAGTAAAAATGTGGGGCTTTTTTCTGTTATATTTGTTGGAGCAACAAATGTTGGTTCAATATCACTCTCTTTTGATGAGTTAAAAACTAATCAACTTTTTCAAAAAGGAGTATCTAAAAAATTTAATCATCCTATAAAAAAAGGGGATGAGTTAGGAGTATTTAATTTTGGTTCAACAGTAATTCTTCTATTTCAAAAAGATTCTATTAAATTTTCTTCAATAAAAAGAGATTTATCTATTAAGATGGGGGAGAGTATTGGAACTCTGGCTTAATCCATTTAGAGTAATTTTTTATCTATTAAATATATCAATAATCTCTCTATCAATATATCTTTTTTTCTCATCATCTGGAATAAAGCAGAATAATACAATAAAAAAACAAATTATAACAATGGAGAATAAAAATAGAGAACTTGAAAAAAATATTGAAAATATGGATAATAGAGTAAATTGGTTTAAAGAGTTAGCAGAATTTCAAAAATATGTTATTCATAAAGAGAAAGGATATTTAGCTCCTGATGAGATTTTGGTTATTTTTGAATAAAATATGAATAATTTTTTTTGTTCATTACTATATATTTTTTTATTGTAGATATTTGTTATAGGAATTTTATGACAATTATAATTTATAATACTATATTCCTAGTTATACTTGGTTATTTTTGGAAAAAGTATTCAACTCCAACATACTACTTAGTTTCTTCAATATTTGCATTAGTTGCACTTGATTTGATACTTCTTGATAAACACTTAGGATTCTCTGTACTACTAATTTTTCTGTTTTTAATCCCATTTATTCCAAAAGATATACCATTTAGAGCTGATCCAGAGAAAGTTCCTATAAATTCACAAAATGAGTATCAGGTTGATTTCAGACATTTTGTTGTAAACTACTTAGATATTTTAAAGCAGATTGAACCTTTTGTAGGAATTTTAGTTTATGAAAGAAAATTTACATATTACAAAATTGAAAAAATCTATCCTATTGAGAAGTTTCAGTTTTGTAAAAATGAGATTCCACTATCTGCTCCAATTTTTAGTGCTCTTCAACAGTTTGAAAGTCATATTAACCTTACAACTGCAGAGAATATTGTATCCCAACTTGCAGAACTAAATCATTCAACACCTCTTCAGACTAAAATATATACCCATAAAGATTATCTTATACTTCTTTTTTCTGAAAAAACTGCCTCCACTGATTTAATTTTAAAAATTAATCAATTTCTTCAGTTTTTTGAGTATATTAAAAATCATTTTATTTCAAAAGGTTATAATGATGCACTTTTAGAGCTATCCAAATCTTTAAATAATGCGATTACAAAAACTGATTTATATGCACATTTTTTACGAATTGTAAAACAGTATATACATTTTGATGTTGCATTTATATCAGGAACAAAAGATGGAGGTCAAACTATTGAGAAAGTTTACTCTGATGATAGAAATTTTATATCACTTGAGGGTTACTCTGTAACTGAAAATAACTCATTAATAAACCTCTCAATAGAAAATAGATGTCATTTACCAAGTAATACAAAATTTAATTGGGAAAAAAACTATCTTTTTGGTGAAAAAAAGTGGTTTACAAACTTTCATTCTGCAACAGTTTTTCCGATAATGGAACATGGAAAGGCAGTTGGTACAATATCTCTTCTTTCAAAAGAGGAGGGAGAGTATAATGAGAATGCTATAAGAGTTCTCATGGGAATGACAAACATGCTTGAGATATCTCTTTTAAATGCAAAAGCCTATCAAAAAATGGAGGAGATGGCAACAACAGATGGTTTAACTGGATTAATAAATCATCGAACATTTCAAGAGAGATTTATTCAATATTTACAACGAGCAGAAAGATTTAAAAGAAAAGTGACTATTGTATTAACAGATATTGATCATTTTAAATTAGTTAATGATAGTTATGGTCATCCAATGGGAGATGAAGTTTTAAGAAAAGTTGCATCATTACTTAAAAAAGATGTAAGAAGTGTCGATTTGGTAGCAAGATATGGTGGTGAAGAGTTTGTTTTAATACTTGAGGATATTGATAAAGAGGGGGTTTTTACCCTTACAAATCGAATTAGAGAGGATATTAAAAAGTTGGAGTTTGTTTCAAATGGAGTTTTATTTAAAATAACAATATCAATGGGATTTTCAATGTTTCCAACGTCAAGTAGAGATAAACAAAGTTTAATTGATTTTGCAGATAAGGCTCTATACTACTCGAAAAAACATGGAAGAGATCAGGTAAATTGTATTGAAGATATAAAGGAGGGTGGGTGATGGCAGATTTAAAAAAGATAATGTCAGATAATTTATCTCAAGTTTTAAATTCTAAATTTGAGAGTTTTTATCAAGAGATAAGTAACTACATGCTTGCAGAGTTTAAAATTATTCTTGAATCTTTATACTCAGGAGATATTGAAAAAGTTAACCAAATACTTGGTAAAATATCGGAAAATGCAGATGTAAAATTAGTTGAGAGTCAGATATTTCAGGAGATTGGAAAACTTGCAAGAGATTTGCATAATGATATTAAAACATTTATAAACGAGGTTCAACCAGAGTTAGAGGTTTTATCTGATGGAGAGGTTTCACAAGCAACAAAAAGACTTCAGGATGTTATTAAATTAACTGAAAAATCAGCAAATACAACTTTAGATATATCTGAAGAGCTTTTGAATATAAATGAGTACCAAAAAGAGGATATATCTGAATTAAAAAAACTTCTTGAGTTTTTACCAGAGGAGCATAAATCAAAAGGGTTTGAACATCTCAATATTATTGAAGAGAATATGGAGTATCAAAATAGTAAATTTATGCAAATAATGACAGAGCAGGAGTTTCAGGATAAAGTTGGTCAAACTATTAAAAAAGTTATTGCATTGGTTGAGAATGTTGAGAATCGCCTTGTCTCTTTTGTTAGCCGTTTTGGTGAGACATTCAAACATATTGAAGGAAAACGAAATAGTGATGATATTGCAAAACCATCAGAGATTAAACTTCAAGATGCTTTCTCTGATAAAAAAGAGACTGTTGGTCAAGATAATGTTGATGATTTACTTGCACAGTTTGGTTTTTAATTTAATACTCCTAAAAATATAAGTTGATAAAATAATCAGTAATCAGCTAAAATATTTTTAACAATATAGTAATTTAGTTTTCCAAACACATCTTCAATAAGAAAAGCATCAACACGTATATCAAAATATTCATACTTAGGATATTTCATTAAAAAATATCTTATAGATTTTTCAATATTTTTAAGTTTGTTTTTTGATATTGATTCAAAAATAGATATCTCTGTTTTTTTTCTATACTTTACCTCAACAACTGATAGAAGATTATCTTTTTTCATTATAAGGTCAAGTTCACCATAAGGGGTATAAAAATTTTTTAGAATAGATTGAAATCCTAAACTTTCAAGATGTTTTTGAGCTTTTTCCTCAAAACTATTACCAATTACACGTTTATTTTCTAAAAAAATATCTTTAATATTTAAAAACTCATCCATGCTTTATCTCCAACAAAATAATTTTTAATGTTTTTTCTCTTTTTTACAAAAAATTACATATAAAATATAAAAACTAAATTAAATAAAATTGGTATTATAAATTAAAGAGTGTTAATTGCAACCATTTGATTCTCTTTTTGAAGCTGTTTTTGAAGATTTTCTACCTCACTTTTAAGTGAATTATCCTCTTTTTTTACAACTTTACCACTATTTTTTATAATAATTGTGTCACCCTCTTTTATATTTTGAAACTCTTTAGATAATTCAATATGTTTTTCATTCCCATTTTTTGAGATAACTCTAACAATATTATTATATATAGCATCAACCTCAAAAATTTCACTACTATAGTGATTTTCAAAGTTTTTACTATAAACAGAGTCAGATTCTCCATAACAAGCTGTCATCATAAATACAATTAGTGATAAAATAGCAATTTTTTTCATTTTGAATCCATCAAAAGTTACAGCAATATATTAGAAATAATATTACCAATTATTTAAAATTCCGTTTTGTCTTTTAAAATGAGGAGATTGTAGTTTTGTTAATGTTTCAAATTGAAACATTTATGATTTTCTGAAACAAAGAGAGTGTTTTTAGTTTTATTTTTTAAAATAAAAAGAGAGAATTTTTATTCTTCATCTAACTCCATCTGAATATCATAAGATGTTTTAGCATTACTCATAGAAACAGATTTAGATTTAAATTTATCTCCATAATTATTAGTCACATCACCATTATAAGGAGAACAATCTGAAACAACCTCTAATCCAGCAATTGGATTATCTGATG
Source organism: Anaeromyxobacter dehalogenans (assembly GCA_020718465.1). Classification (GTDB taxonomy): domain Bacteria; phylum UBP6; class JAFGXH01; order JAFGXH01; family JAFGXH01; genus JAFGXH01. The sequence goes on from DYRY01000017.1 coordinate 12,323, forward strand.
AGTCTTTTACATTTACACTTACATTTACATTTACATTTACACCACTATAATCTTCCACAACTCCATAACAGGCTGACATCAGTATTGATATTGTTCCTGCAAATAACCATGTTAGTATTCTATTCATAAAACCCTCAAAATAATACAGAGTCATTTTACCCTAATTTAAAAAAAATCAAATCAATTCCAAAATAATAAAAAAATAGACAAAAAAGATTTCATATTACTGTTTTTTATTTTACTTTGGATAAAAAACAGTTGATTTTTTATGATACATTTGGTAGTAAAAGCAATCTATTTTGGAGGATAGTTATGCTATCATATTTTGAGTTTGCACTACTTGCTGCAACCTCTCTTTTTACAATGATGAGTCCTATTAGTGTTGTTCCTATTTTTTTAAATATGGTTGATGGTAAAACTTCAGAACATTCAAAAAAAGTGGCATTTAAAGCAACACTAACAGCACTTATAACACTTTTTATTTTTGCTTTAAGTGGTGAGATTATTTTTAAATTTTTCTCAATATCAGTTAATAGTTTGAGAGTTGTTGGGGGAATTCTGTTTTTTCATACAGGTTATGATATGCTTCAATCAAATGCAAACAAATCAAAAGGACATCATGAATCTGTTCCTGAAAGTTTAGATGATGGTTCAGTTACACCTCTTGGAATTCCTATGTTGTGTGGACCAGGCTCTATAACTGTTACAATTCTATTAATGCAGGATGCAAAAACAATAGGAATGAAAATAACTCTTTTATCTGTTATATTTTTTATAACTCTTATTAGTTTTGTAATTTTAGTTGGTTCAAGAAAAGTTGTTCGATTTCTTGGAGAGAGTGGAACTAAAGTTATGTTAAAAATCATGGGATTAATTCTAATGGTTATTGCTGTTGAGTTCTTTTTTGCAGGTATTAAACCAATTTTTAGAGATATTTTCAATATTCTTTAATTTTTTTATGCTCTTTAACTCTTTTAGCAATCCTATAAGCCTCTAATATAGCCATTTTCATGCTATTTTCAGATGCAATAAATGTTTTTGCAATATCATAGGCAGTTCCATGATCTGGAGATGTTCTAATTATAGGAGTTCCTAATGTTATATTAACTCCATCATCAAAATGTAACATTTTTAGTGGAATTAACCCTTGATCATGGTAGATTGCAATAACTACATCAAACTCTCTATATTTTTTATAAAAAAAAGTGTCTGAAGGAAAAGGACCAGATATATCAATTCCACTATTTTTTAATATTTGAATAGAGGGATTAATTATTTTAATCTCCTCATTTCCTAAAACTCCCATCTCACCACTATGTGGATTTAAACCTAAAATAGCTATTTTGGGTTTATCAATACCAAACCATCCATTCAAATGAGTATTTACAATAGAAACAACCTTTTTAATAGACTCTATTGATATATTTTGGCTAACTTTTGATAGTGGAATATGAGTTGTTAAAAGAGCCACTTTTAATTGATCACCATAAAGCATCATAACACTATTTGAGCTACTTGTTAATTTTTGTAGCATTCCTGTGTGTCCTGCAAAATTAAAACCACCTTTTATAAGATACTCTTTTGAAAGTGGAGCTGTTACTATTGCATCAACTTTACCAATTAAAGCATCATTAATAGCAGTTTTAAAATAAACTCCAGCAGCCTCTCCAATCTCTGAAGATGGATTTCCTAAAATATCAAGTGAAAACTTTTTTTGAATTGGATCTTTAAACTCTACTTTATCAATATTAAGATTTTTTAGTTTAATCTCATATTTTTCATATAATTTTTTGAAAAAGTATTGATCACCATAAATTATTAAAGGGATATCTTTTAACTGAAGATTATTTATTGCCTTTAATATTATAATACCACTTACTCCTGCTAAATCTCCTGCTGTAATTGCTATTCTCATTTTTATACTCCTACTAGAGTAAGAAGCTTATAAATAGTTACTTTTTTGGGATTCCTTTTTAAAAAGCTCTGCTAACTCTGTTGCATATTCTGATATTTTAGAGTAGTTATCACCCTCTATCATAATTCTCACTTTATTCTCTGTTCCAGAGTATCTAATAATAACTCTTCCATCATCCCCTAAAATGGATTCAATCTCTTTAATTCTCTCTGTTACTTTTGGCATACTCTCAATTGGATGTTTTTTTGCAACATCAACAGATAAAAGAGTTTGTGGAAAAATCTCAACAAATTTAGCATGTTCATCAATTGGTTTTTCAGACTCTACCATAACAGCAAGAGTTTGAAGGGCTGCTAATATTCCATCTCCTGTTGTTGAATGCTCAAGAAATATAATATGACCAGAGTTTTCACCACCAAAATTGTAACCATCTTTTTTTAAAGTCTCAACAACATATCTATCACCAACTTGCGTTTTTATAACAGAGCCACCAATCGATTGAATTGCCTTATCCAATCCCATATTACTCATTGTTGTTGCAACAACTGTATTTTTTGAGAGTTTTTTATTTTTCATTAAATATTTTGCTAAAAATCCTAAAACAGAGTCACCATGAACCTCATTTCCAAATCTATCAATAAAAATAACTCTATCACCATCACCATCAAAAGCTATTCCTAAATCTAAATCTTTGTCAATAACAAGTTTTCTTAACTCTTTTGTGTAAAGTGCACCAGATGAATCATTTATATTTAAACCATTAGGTTTATCTCCAATTGTGTATATCTCTGCACCAAGCTCCTGAAAAACCATTGGAGCAACTCTATAAGTTGCTCCATGTGCTGTATCTAAACCTATTTTTAATCCATCAAGTTTTAGATGTTTTGGAAAACTGTTTTTTAAATACTCAATATAACGACCTAATCCTTGATCTATTTTAAAAAGTCTTCCTATTTTATCATGAGCAACCTCATTATAGGCAAATTTACCATCTAAAACAAGTTTCTCAAGCTCAATTTCAATTTCATCAACAAGTTTAAATCCATCTGGACCAAAAAATTTTATTCCATTATCATAGTATGGGTTATGTGATGCCGATATAACAATTCCTGCATCTGCTCGTAAACTTTGAGTTAAATGAGCAATTGCTGGTGTTGGAAGTGGTCCTAACCATATAACATCAGCTCCCATTGCACATAAACCAGCAGTTAATGCTGTTTCAAACATATATCCAGAAAGTCTTGTATCTTTTCCAATAACAATTTTTGCTTTTTGATTATTTTGTTTAAAAAATAGAGCAGCTGCACTTCCTAATTTTTGAACTAAATCGATTGTCATTGGGTAGTGATTTGCAAAACCTCTAACGCCATCTGTTCCAAATAGTTTTCTCATAATCTCCTAAATAAAAAAATTAGAATCATATTACATAAAATAGATTTTTTAGCAATTTAAAATCCTCTATTTTTAACCAAAGATAATATTTTTTCTTGTAAAAAATAGCGATATTTTAATTAAAAAAATAAAAAAAATAGAAAATTAATGATTAATAAAACTCTATCTTTTTAATTTTATAATCCAATCATTAATTTCAGAGTATATCTCTAATTTTTGAGGTTCATGTAGAACTTCATGATATAGTTCTGGATATAATTTATATATTTTATCACCAAACTCAATTTTATCAAAAATCTTTTTACCACCTTTTGGTGAGGCTAGAATATCCTCTCCACCCTGCATAAAAAATAGTGGTATTTTTAGTTTTTTAATTTTTTTCTCAACCTCTTTTTGAGCTTTTTCTGTTTCAGTAAACCATCTTGGTGTAACCACTTTATGAACCATTGGATCTAATAAATAATCCTTTACTGATTGTGAATCATGATTTAATTTACTTGCATCAATTCCTGATTTCATTTTTATTGATGGTAGAATTTTTGATAAAACTCTACTAGCCTGTTTTTTGATAAATGGAACTCTCATTGCTAACTTTAGATATGGAGATGATAGAAAAACTCCATCTATTTTTTCACTGTTTTTTATTGAGTAGAGTAATGTAATTAATCCACCAAGTGAGTGACCACCTAAAATAATGGTATCTAAAGGCTTTTTAGATTTTATAAATTTAACCATTACATCTAAATCATCTAAATAGTCATTGAAATCATTAACATGTCCACGAACTCCTGATGAATTTCCATGTCCTCTTAAATCATACATCAAACAACTATAATCTTTAGATAGAAAATAGTCATATAGTAGTTGATATCTTTTTGAGTATTCACCATATCCATGAGTAAATATTACTGTAATAGTTGATTTTTTTTCTACATATTTATAGAAAAGGTCATTTTCATCTTTTGTTTTCATAAATTGACTTTCACTCATAACTCCTCCATTTATTTTTTATTTAAAACATAATTAACCAATCTATTCAACTACTTTTTTATTTTTTCTGTTTTTTTTAACAATAATGATTAATATAGTATAGATTATTTTTTTATATTTTTCTTGTTTTTTTCAATAATAATGATTAATATAGTGTGAACTATTTTTGGAGGATTTATGATTCATTATAAAGAGCTTGGCTTAAAAAATACAAAAGAGCTATTCAAAAAAGCTTTTGATGGTAAATATGCAATTCCTGCATATAATTTTAATAATCTTGAACAATTACAAGCAATAGTAAAAGGGTGTGTTGAGACAAAATCACCAGTTATTCTTCAGGTTTCAAAAGGGGCTCGTGCTTATGCAAATGGAACTCTTTTAAGATTTTTAGCACAAGGTGCTGTTGCATATGCAAAAGAGCTTGGTGCAGAGATTCCTATTGTTTTACATTTGGACCATGGTGACTCAATTGAAACTGTAAAATCATGTATTGAATCAGGATTCTCATCTGTTATGATTGATGGCTCTCACTACTCTTATGAAGAGAATATAAGAGTAACAAAAGAGGTTGTTGATTATGCACATCAATTTGATGTTACTGTTGAGGGAGAGCTTGGAGTTCTTGCAGGAATTGAAGATGAAGTATCTTCTGAACATTCTCATTATACACGACCAGAAGAGGTTATAGATTTTGTTAAAAGAACAGGTGTTGATTCCCTTGCAATCTCTATTGGAACATGTCATGGTGCATATAAATTTAAACCAGGTGAAAGTACAGAGCTTCGTTTTGATATTCTTGAAGAGATTGAAAAACAGATTCCAGGATTTCCAATTGTTCTTCATGGGGCATCCTCTGTTGTTCAGGAGTATGTTGATACCATCAATGAGTGTGGTGGAAAACTTGAGAATGCTATTGGTGTATCAGAAGACCAACTCAGACGTGCTGCATCATCTGCTGTTTGTAAAATAAATATTGATTCTGATGGTCGTTTAGCAATGACAGCAGCAATTAGAAAAGTTTTTGCAAAAAATCCAGAAGAGTTTGATCCAAGAAAATATCTTGGTCCAGCTAGAGATGAACTTGTAAGACTTATCAAAAATAAAAATGAGAAAGTTCTTGGAAGTGCAGGTCATGCATTTGATTGATTTTTCTAAAAACTACTTATTACTCTCAAAAACAGATTTATAACTCTCTTCGCCATTAGAATCATAGATAAAATAGATGTTTTTAATCTCTAGAGAACTATATAACTCCTTAATATTAATTGTGTTAGGGATTAAAATAGATGTTAAACTATCACTACTATCTTGTAGCAATAAATTATTACTATTATCTTTTTTTGTAAGTGTAAAAAATGGATACCTATTTTGAACTACAAAAAATATAAAATCATCAGTGGAACACTCTTTTCCATCATTTATTAGTTTATGGCATTGGGGAAGATTATATAAAACAAGAGGCCCATTATATTTTAATGTATAGATTTCTCCCATACTCTTATATTCAATTTTAAAACCTTTAACTTTACCTAAATTTTCATCATAAAGGAGTTTTTTTAGATTAAAACCATTAAAAAAAACTGTTCCTGAAAGAATAGAGATATTTGGTTGAGTTTGATTACTATTAATTACAGATATCTCATCATATATAACTCTATTTAAATCTTGAAGAGATTGATCAGTTGTGTTTACTCCTCTTCCAACATTCTCTAAATCTAAAATAGATGTCAATTTTGGGAGATAAACAGTTGATATTAATGGCTCTCTTTTTAAAATCTCCTGTGTATTATGGAGAGCAAGAGATATATTTGAGAGGTTTTTACCAGAATATAGATCTCCTATTTGATCACCTAAACAGTTTTGAATATCTTCAATCATGTCTTTATCTTCTGATTTAAACTCTTGTGGTGAAAAAACACATTGATTAAAAAGTGGTGAATCACTCTCTTTACAATTATGATTATAGAAGTAGCATATTTTTTTCTCATTTGAGCTATCATCTTTACAAACTCTGTTTATATAGTTTTTTATGTTATCTCCTCCCATTGATATTTGAGAACAGGCAACTTTTTTTATTATAGAGTCACTTTTTAAAAATTCACTACTATAAGAGTTTATTTTTCCTGGAACACTAAAACCAATAGAGTCACCTTTTGTTGCAACAAAGAAGTTGTTAAAGTAGAGTGAGTTAAAATCATTTTGACTATTATTAAGTTCATCAAAAATAGTTGCAAATTCATAATTTCCAGAAGAGTCTGATTTAATAGAGAATTTTCTTTCATATCTATAAGAAATTTCATCCTGTTTTGTTAATACAGCTGGATAGACATCAATATTAACATTTCCCTCATTTTTTAAAGAACTATTTTTTGTTACTCCCGATAACTTTATAACTGGTTTTAAAAAAAGATTTAAAGTGAAATCACCATCAATATCCACAGAATGACCATCTGCCAAAAGGTGTTTGTTATCTAAATTTGCAGATAAAACAAAAACTCTTTTTTTACCTGTTGATGCTAATATAGAGAATGAGAGTTTAATCTTTTTTATTTTATCAATTAGTTCTGTTTGATCCGATTTTATCTCATGGCATGCATATTCTGTAAATTTATTAGGGGAGTTTTCAACAAAAAAAGAGCAGTAATCTTTAAAAATCTCTCTTGGGATAAATCTAATTTTTTTTCCAACACTATCAGGTGTCAACATCTCAACTTGAATATCTCCTCTTTTATAAAACTCAAAAAGAAATTTTCCAGAGATAAATGAGTACCCTGTTCTCAAATTATTTTGAACATCTGTTGATTTATTGTTAGCAATAATTTCTAAATCTTGTTCATAATTAAAATTACTTGTTACTTCAATATTTAAAAATCCCTCGTACTCCTCTTGGGAACAAGATATAAAAGCTAGAGATAATATTGAAATTAATATATATTTTAACATTTTTCCTCCATTAAAAAAAATGTAGATTTGTTTAAAACTCTTTTTATAAAAAAATCTTATTTTAAAAACTTTTTCATAAAAAAATCTTATTAAAAAGAAATCTTATTAAAAAGAAATCTTATTTTGAAAATAAGATTCACAATTTAAAAAATAGGATTCTACTATCTGCTAATTATAACATTAAATCTAATATTAGCTCTACTTCTTTCAAGATAACCATTTTGAAATGGATGAAATTTTTGTTCTTTTTTCTCTTTTCTGATTTGTTGTTGATTTTTTAAATCAAATGGATTTAATTTTCCAGAGAAAAGAGATTCAACTTTTATTAATCTTTCTGATTTAAATCGATTTATTAGTGGAAGAAACTCTATTTTATTATACTTTGGCTGTGGTAAATCGAAATCATTTCCCCATTTTTTCATATAGTTTTCGTCCATATCCAATCCTGGAAGTGCTGGCATTGTTCCACTGATTCTAGTGAATGTTTTTGTTTTTAATAAAACATCTAAACCAACAGAATCATTTAAGTTTTTAACACTCACTAATCCATCAATAACACCAATTTCAGTACTATTTCCCTCTTCATCAATAGATATAATAAACTCTGTTCCTCTTACTCCAACAGTTGCTGTTGGAGTGTATAGTTCAAATGTTGACTGCTTATTAAAGACAGAGTGAACCCAAGATCTCATTTTCCCACTAACTAATTTTAAACTAACAGCTCTTTGTTGATTTTTTTGGTCTACACTATATTTTTCAACAGAGAATTTACTTTTAGGAGAGATATGAACAATTGAGTCATCAACAAAAAGGATTTTAACTTTTCCCTCATTTGATGTTCTTATCTCATCTCCAATTAAAAGTTTATCATTTAAAATCACTGTTTTATAGTTTTCATCTGAAACTCCTTTTTTAAAAACAGTTCCCTCTAATCCAACAATCTCTCCAATATATGAGTTTGCGAATAGTGTAATTGAAAATATAAAAAAAATAGTTATATATCTCATAAATCCTCCTATACTATAAAAAAGAATCAATAATATTATTACATGTTAATCATTTTTTTTCAAATGAAAATAGTATAAAAAAAATATATATATTCTTTTTTTTTTCAAATAAAAAGATTAAAAGATCTCTATATTCTTTTTTTTTCAAATAAAAATTGTAAAAGATAAATATTTCTTTATTTATTTATTTTTAAATTATTTTGTAAAAATAGTTTAATAGATTCCATTTTTTGAAACAAATGTTTTATCGTTACTTGCTTTTTTTAATAAAAATTGTATAATGAAAAAGTCTATTTTGTGGGGATAATATGAAAAAATATTTTGTTAACTATATTTTTCTAGTGTTTATACTAGCAATAGGATGTAAAGATCCAGAAATAGTACCAATTGCTAGTATAAACTTTAACTCAACTACAATTACATTTTTAGAAACTCCATATCCAAGTTTTAGAGATGAAACTCTTATTATTACAAACAAAGGAGATGGTGATTTAAAAATATCATCAATTGCAGTTACAGAACATGCAGATAAATTCTCAATTATTGATAAACCAGAGACTCTAATAATCAAACCAAGTGAGAGTGAAGAGTTAACTGTTAGATACACACCAATTGAAGCAGGTGGAGACCCAACAGGGGTTATAACAATAAAATCAAATGATGAAAATAGTTCTCAACATATTGTTTTTTTAAAAACAACAGTTCCAAATGCTGTTATATCTGTAACACCAGAAGCAGTTGAGTTTTCTGGAGAGATATCTGTTGGAACTCCAATTGAACGACCAATAACAGTAAAAAATATTGGAACATCTCCTCTTAAATTTGAGAATGGTGAAAATCCAGCAATATATCTTGGAGCAGGAACTCATCCAGCATTTGAGTTAGTTGGTTTAGAATCTATTAGAACACTTAATCCACTTAGTTATAATGAGAATGGTCAAGATGTTTATGACTCTTTTACATTTATATTAAAATATACTCCAACAGGAGATTCTGATGAAACAGGAACAATTGTTATATACAATAACTCAATAAACTCATCTCCAACAAAAATCATAACAGTTGAGGGAAAATCACAAACTTGTCGACTTCTTCTTCAACCTGCTGATGCTTATGTTGATTTTGGTGAAAGACCAATGAACTCTGAAAATACATATACTGTTACACTTTCAAATGCTGGAACAGGTCCTTGTGTTATTTCAAATGTAGAGCTTGATAATACCTCTACTGCATCTGAGTTTTCTATTGAGTTACCAGAAGACCCAGCAATTCCTGTAACACTTCAAACTGGAGCTCGTTATAACTTTAAAACATTTTTTAAACCAACATCTGAAACTGGTTCTGGTGGAGCAGCAGGTATTGTTAATATTGAGAGTGATGACCCACTTTGGACAGGTGGGCTTAAAAAAGTTACACTTTTTGGTAGCACAAAAGAGGATAATTCACCTGTTTGTATAATTGAGAATAAAAATGGTGGTGAGGCATATTTTGAGGTTGAACCAGGACAAAGAGAGAGTGTTGAGTGTAGAACTTCTGGTGTTTGTTCAAATATTCAGATGGTTAGTAAGTCATATGATCCACAAGGAGAGAATATCACTTTAAGTTGGAGAATGGTTGAGACACCTGCAACTTATACAAACACTGATTGGATTACATATCCAACAAGAGACCCTTGGAATCAACTTAATACAGATAAACACTATGTTGACTTTTATGTTCCATATGCAACACCTCCAGGAAGTCACTATCTTGTTGAGTTAACAGTTAGAAATAGCTCTGGACTTCAATCAAGCTGTTATGGAGAGATTCATGGTTTAACAGGAAACTCTCTTCATATTGAGCTATTTTGGGAAAATCCAAGTGATGTTGACCTTCACTTAACAAATCCAACATTTCAATCATTAAGTCTTAATCATATAGACCCTGTAAATCACAGCCTTGACCCAGATTTAGAGAATTTTCGTTCTGTATCAAATTCTGATTGGTGGGATAGTGGTTCAACTGGTAAAGATTGCTACTTTGGAAATTGCAAGGGGGTTGGAATCTCTTGGGGTTTACCAGGAACTCTTGATGATCCACGTTTAGATCGTGATGATATTCCAGGAACAGGACCTGAAAATATAAATATTGAGAAACCTCAAGAGGGGTGGTATAAAGTTGGAATCCACTATTATAGTCAATCAAGTCAAACAAGAGGGACTCGCTCTTATGTTCGTGTTTATTGTAATGGTGTTATTGCATATCAAGGAAATGCTCAATTAAATGCAACAGATTATTGGTGGTTAGTTGCTGATATATACTGGAAACCTATTGGTGATACTGGTGTTTGTTATGTTTTTAATGATGGTAGAGTTTATGATGCTGAACAGGGTCATGAAACAGTAGGTTATCAAGGTAATTTAATTGAAGATATTGAGCCAAATCAAGAGTAATTGATTAATTTTTACTGTTTTAATTAAAACAGTAAAATAAAAACTCAAAATTAACTTTTTAAAAATATCAACTTGTCAAAAAATGAAACTTAAAATTCTATTAATTTTTCAAAAAAAATGAAATTTAAAATTCTATTAATTTTTCAACAATGTAACTTTAAAAAGTTTTGTTTTACACTAATTTTTGAACAAATAGGTTGTTTAATATGAAAATAGAGTACCAAATATCTCTAAAAGAGAGACACACATTTCATTGCAATAATATTGCAGAGTATTTTATAACAGTAGATGAGATATCAGAGATTCAAGAGGTTGTAGAGTTTGCAAATAGCAAAAATCTACCGCTTATTCCTATTGGTGATGGGGCGAATTTTCTATTCACAACAGAGATAGTTAAGGCTGTTTTTATCAAAATTGATAAAAAAGATATCTTAATTGGGGATAATAACTATGTTAAAGCATACTCTGGGGTTGATTGGGATTTTTTTGTTAGTTTTACATTGGATAATTTGCTTTATGGATTAGAAAATCTTTCTGGAATTCCAGGAACTGTTGGAGCCTCTGTTGTTCAGAATATAGGAGCTTATGGTGTTGAGGTGGCTCAATTTGTTCAAGAGGTAGAGGCTTTTGATATCTCTCTTAATAAATTTGTAGTTTTAGATAAAAATAGTTTAAATTTTGCCTATAGAGACTCTATTTTTAAAAAAAATAGAGGAAACTTCATTGTTACCTCTGTTACATACTCTCTTTCAAATTCTCCCAAAACAGTTTTAACATATAGAGCTCTTTTAGATTTTATTGGTGATAGCAGAGATATCCACCCCAAAAAAATAAGAGAGGCAGTTTTACAAATAAGAGATAGTAAGTTGCCAAATCATAAAAATATTGGTAATGCAGGAAGCTTTTTTAAAAATCCAGAGGTTGATGTAGCCTTTTTTGAATCACTAAAAGATTTATATCCAGATATACCTTTTTTTTTGAGTGGAGATTTATATAAAATCCCTGCTGCATGGCTAATTGAAAAATCGGGATGGCGTGGTTTTAAAGATGGCTCTTTTGGAGTTCACCAAAAACATGCACTTATTCTTGTTAATTATGGAGAATCAAAAGGCTCTGATATTTACAATTTAGCAAATAAAATTATAGATTCTGTTAAGGAGAAATTTGGGATAACTCTGCAACCAGAGGTTGAGATAGTTTAATTTTTTAAAGCCTCTTCGATTTTTTTCTCAAAAGCCTCATAAGGTTGTGCACCAATTAATTTTTTACCATTAATAAAAAATGTTGGTGTTCCATTCGCTCCAACCTGTCTTGCAACATCCATATCAGCTTTAATAATCTCTTCTGTTTTAGGGTCTTTCATGTCTGCTTCAAACTGTTTAAGATTTAAACCAATTTTATTTGCATAACCAATAAGTTCATCTTCAGAGAGATTTTTTTGGTTTACAAAAAGAAGATCATGATACTCCCAAAATTTTCCCTGTTTATTTGCAGCAATAGATGCTTTTGCAGCATTCATAGCATTATTATGAAAAGGAAGAGGCATATGGCGGAACTCAATTCTAACTTTTCCTGCATATTTCTCTTTTATTTTTGCAAGAGTTGGATTTACTCTTACACAAAATGGACATTGAAATTCTGAAAATTCAGAAATTAAAATTTTTGCATCTTTTGGACCAAATGCAGCTGCATTTGGAGATGATTTAACATCATAAACTTTATTGTCTTCTGGCATTTGATTATTCATAGCTGGAGCAGATGCAACAATTTTCTCTGCTTTAGACATTATATTTTTATAAATATTACTTTTTGAAACTCCATTTTTTACCATCTCTTCTGCTTTTACAAGCTCTTCATCAATGATTTTTTTGAAGTTTTCAAAAGGTTGAGCACCACTTAAAAAACGACCATTAATAAAGAATGCTGGTGTTCCATTTGCTCCAACTTTTGCTGCATCTTGTTGAGATTTCATCATTTTTGCTTTTAATCCCTCATTTTGAAGAGTAGCTTTAACTTTATCTTCAGAAACTCCTAAATCTTTTGCAATTTTAACAAAATTCTCTTCTGTTAAAGATTTTCCATTTTCATACATAAAATCATGAGCTTTCCAAAAAGCATCATTCCCTTTCTCTTGAAAAATCATGTGTGCAACAATTGCTGCTGGCATTGCATCTTTATGAAAACCAAGTGGATTATCTTTCCAAACTATTTTAACTTTTCCTTTATACTCCTCCATGATTTTTTTAAGAGTTGGCTCTGCTCTTGAACAGAATGGACATTGATAGTCAGAATACTCTACAATTGTAATTAAAGCATCTTTCTCTCCCATAAATGGAAATCCATCTATATCATTAAAATATGCTTTTGCAGGGTCTGGTGAGCCTGGACGTTGTTGTTGTTGTTGTTGTTGTTGTTGTTGAGCAGGAGCCATTGGAACAGTTCTCTCTGCTTTAGCCATAATATTTTTATAAATGTCACTTTTTGAAACTCCATTTTTTACCATCTCTTCTGCTTTTACAAGCTCTTCATCAATGATTTTTTTGAAGTTTTCAAAAGGTTGAGCACCACTTAAAAAACGACCATTAATAAAGAATGCTGGTGTTCCATTTGCTCCAACTTTTGCTGCATCTTGTTGAGATTTCATCATTTTTGCTTTTAATCCCTCATTTTGAAGAGTAGCTTTAACTTTATCTTCAGAAACTCCTAAATCTTTTGCAATTTTAACAAAATTCTCTTCTGTTAAAGATTTTCCATTTTCATACATAAAATCATGAGCTTTCCAAAAAGCATCATTCCCTTTCTCTTGAAAAATCATGTGTGCAACAATTGCTGCTGGCATTGCATCTTTATGAAAACCAAGTGGATTATCTTTCCAAACTATTTTAACTTTTCCTTTATACTCCTCCATGATTTTTTTAAGAGTTGGCTCTGCTCTTGAACAGAATGGACATTGATAGTCAGAATACTCTACAATTGTAATTAAAGCATCTTTCTCTCCCATAAATGGAAATCCATCTATTTCATTAAAATATGCTTTATTTGGGTCTGGTGAGCCTGGACGTTGTTGTTGCATCTCTGGTTGAGCTCTTCTTTCTGGCATTGGAGCTGCTGTTAATCCATTTTTAACAATCTCATTATAGAGTTGTGCTTTTGATACACCACTATTTTTAAGAGTTTGCTCTGCGAAAACAAGCTCTTCATCAATAATTTTTTTGAAATTTTCAAAAGGTTGTGCACCACTTAAAAATTTACCATTAATAAAAAAACCTGGTGTTCCACGTGCACCAAGACGATTTGACTCTGATTGCTCTTGAAGAATAACTTTTCTATATGTTCCTTTCTCCATAGCTTCTTTATATTGAGCCATATCAACCCCAATAGATTGAGCTGTTTCTGTTAAAAACTCATCTGTTAAATTTTTTGAGTTTTTATAGTATGTTTCATGAGCTTTCCAAAAAGCCTCATTGCCTTTGAGTTTAAAAATTGTATATGCAGATTCTGCTGCAGGAAGTGCTCTTTTATGAAAACCAAGTGGATTATTCTTCCAAACTAATTTCACTTTCCCTTTATATTCATCAAGAATTTTGTGCAGAGTTGGTTCAACTCTTGAACAGAAAGGACACTCAAATTCGGAATACTCAACAATTGTTATAAGAGCATCTTTTTCACCAAGATATGGTTGTTGATCTGTTACTGGAACATTAAAACGTGTATTTGCACCAATATCACCAGCACGTTTTAAATCTCTTGCCTTAACCTGATTTGCAAGTTTTGGATTGATATTTTTGTTTGTTAACTCTTGAGCTCTTTTTCTTGCCTCTGCACCTCTTTTTCCATCAGCATCTTTTTTTGTTTGATACTGATTATTATTAACATCTCCCTCTTTTGGCTTCTCAACACAAGCTGTTAAAAATGAGAGTGCCAAGATGGTTGTAAGAAAAAAAACTGGTTTAAAAAGTTTTCCCATCTGCATTACTCCTAAAACAATTAAACAAATTGGCGTGATATTATCAAAAAATCACAATCTAATCAAGACAACAAATTAAAATAACAGTTATTTCTTATAAATACTCTTTTTTTTTATAAATAAAAAGAAATTATTAAGAAAAATTAAATTTAAAAAAATAAATACTCTTTTTTTTACTCTATTTCAAAGAATATATCAGTGAAAGCAAGATTATCAGAACCATTTTTAGTTACATAAAGGGTATCCTCAACTCTTACACCACCAATCTCTTTATAATATAATCCAGGTTCTATTGTAACAACATAACCAGTTCTCATAATTTCCTGAACTGCACTTGATACTCTTGGTTCTTCATGAATCTCAAGACCTAGACCATGTCCAGTTCCATGAAAAAATCCCTGCATTCTACCATCAATAAGCCCTGTTTTATAACCCTCTTTTTCAAAAAATGAGTTGATAGCAATATGAATATTTGCACCATTTACCCCATCTTTTAACATTTCAACCCCCATTTTCTGACCATTTAAAACAGTATTAAACAGTTTTTTCTGCTCAAAAGAGGCTTTTCCCTTTAAAACAGTTCTAGTTTGGTCTCCAAAGTAGCCATGAATTAAAGATTGAGGAAAAACATCAAAAATTATTGGTGTATTTGCAATTAGTGGACCAGAGCCTGTATTATGTGGATCTATTGCTTGAACTCCAGATGCAACAATAATTGTTTTACAAATTGTATCCATTTGAAGCAACTCTGTATTTATTAATCGTTTCATCATTTCTGATGTTACAATTTCATTACCATATTTGATGTAGTTTCCATCTATTTTCGAATCTCTTAAAAGATCAAAAGCTTTTTGAAGAGCAATATCAACATTTTTCATAACACCACGAATTTTCTCTCTTTCATCAGGAGTTTTGAATTTTCTTTCTGAATAGAGAGGGCTTTTTTTTATCTCAATATTATAACCTTTATCAATTAGGTTTTTATAGTGGAAAGCACTGAATCTATCAGAAACAACAATATCACTTATACCATGTTCTTTTAAAAACAGATCTATAATTTCACTATATCCCTCTTGTGGTCTATTTATACGAACAATATAGCTTGAGAGTGAAACTATCTCATCAACAATTGCCTCCTCTTTACCTCTATCAATCTCTAAATCGCTTAACATAAGATATTTTTTACCCTCAATCTCAAAATATAAAACAGGATCTCCAATATGAAATCCTATAGCATACCTTAGATCTGGATTAAGTTCACTACTATCAAAAAATAGAATAGCCTTTTTACCCATAATTAAACTCCAAAAAAAAATATAATATAAAACTATAAAATTTTTAGAAAAAAAAAGCAATCATAATCGAAAAGTACAAAATTTTTAGAAAAAAAGGCAATCATAATCTAAAACTATTCTGATTTTTAATCAACAATCTTATTAATTGATATAAAATTATATTTTTTTATTAAAAACAGATTGCAAACATAGTTTATAATGTTTATATTTAGGCTGTTTTTAATGGTTTTTAGGAAATATATGTCTAATTTAAAAGATTATCCAATTGGTCTCAATATGCCAGAGACAGTTTATTCATTTATTGAGATTCCAAAACATAGCAAAAATAAGTATGAGTATGATACAAAATTAGGTGTTTATAAATTAGATAGAGTTCTACACTCATCTGTTCACTATCCAGAGGCTTATGGCTTTATTCCTTCAACTCTATGTGGTGATGGAGATCCTCTTGATGTGATGGCAATTGTTACAGAACCAACATTTACAGGTTGTTTTATGGAGGTTCGCCCAATTGGAGTTTTAAAAATTGTTGATGATATGGGAGTTGATGATAAAATTCTTGCTGTTTTTATAAATGACCCTTTTTATAAAAAGATTTTTGATATATCAATGGTTTCACAACACTATTTAGCAGAAATTGAGAACTTTTTTTTAACTTATAAAATGCTTGAGTTTAAGAAAGTTGAAAGTCATGGTTGGTTCTCCTCTGAAGAGGCTAGAAAAGTTATAAAACAGACTCATCAAGCATATTTTGATTCTAAAAAAGGTGATGAAAAAAGCTCTAAAGAGATAAATATTGATTAAAATCTAAACTATTTTATTTTTTTTAAATATAATAGCAATGTTTTTTTGATTTTATATAAAAAATAGTAACTAAATGAAATATTAGTTGGATTCTATTATGTTAAATGTAAAAACCCTGTTTTTAGAGAATCGAGACTCTTTAGGAATTACATCAATTGTTGAGAATAGGGGGTTAGAGAGAAAAATAAAGTCTCATAGAACTCAAAAAACAGCACTTGGAATAACAGGTCTCTATCTTTATGTTCACTCTGATAGAGTTCAAATATTTGGAAATTCAGAGATAACATATCTCAATCAAATATCAAAAACAGAACAGATATCACATATAACAAAACTATTTCAAAATAGGACTATTCCATGTATTGTATCAACACACAATCTATCCTATCCTGATATTATTCAAGAGCTTGCAAAACAGTATCAAATACCACTAATAACAACATCATTTACAACAGAACACTTTATTGATGTTATAACAGAGACTCTATTTGAGAAATTTGCACCAGAAACAAATATTCATGGAACTCTTGTTGATGTTTATGGAATTGGACTTTTATTAATTGGAAAAAGTGGAATAGGTAAATCAGAAATAGCTCTTGAACTTATAAAAAGAGGACATCGGTTTGTTTCGGATGATGTTGTAAAAATTAGAAAAATAGGACCTACAAATCTATATGGATTTGCTCCAGAAATAATAAAACACTATATTGAGATACGGGGTTTAGGGGTTTTAAACATAAAAGATCTTTTTGGTATTGTATCTGTTAGAGGTAGAAAAAAAATAGAGCTTGTGATTGAACTTGCTGATTGGGACCCAAAAGAGAATTATGATAGAATTGGTTTAGATGAACAGTTTTATAATATTTTAGAGCTATCAATACCATATCTTAAACTTCCCTTAAGGCAAGGCAGAGATATTGCTACAATTGTTGAGATTGCAGCAAGAAATCAACTTGCAAAGCAACAAGGAGTTAATGGTGCAAAAACATTCCATGATAGACTTTTAGCTCAAATTGAGGAGAATTCACTCAATAGTGAATTTTAAAATTTCTAATCTTTTTATACAATAGACCTCTTGCATAACCTAAAAGAAGAGAAAAAAAGAGTTTTTTTTATATT
>DYRY01000121.1 GCA_020718465.1 Anaeromyxobacter dehalogenans
ATCCATAAATGTTTGTGATAATGCATGTATTCTTGAGGGAACAGCACAACAAGCTGATTGTTTAGTTGATACAACTCAAGGTTTTACAAAGGCAAAATGTATATGTCCTGAACCATATACAGCAATGGGAAATGAGTGTATTATTCTTTCAGCCTTAAGGGGAGATGAGTGTGGAAAGCTTCCTGAATTAGAGATTAAAAGTAGTGGAATATATATTGCAAACACATCCAATTATACAAACAAACATGATAATGCTGGTGGTTGTAAAACAGCAACAGGTAATGAAGTTGTATTTAAAATGGTTTTAGAGAAAACTGGAACTGTGACATTAGAGATTGCAGATTCATCAATAACACTTCCAGTTCCTGTAATTGATGATACAGTTTTATATGTCAAATCAACATGTGGTGGATCCAATATTGCTTGTAATGATGATGTCTCAACTGGTGTTAGAAGAAGTAAAATATCTCAAACATTTGAGGCTGGAACATATTATGTTTTTGTTGATGGATATCGTACAATAGATTTAGGTTGGTTTGCACTTATTGTAAATATAACCCCTTTATCTTGTGAAAATGGAACATCATGTCTACAAGAGGAGATAGAGATAGGTGGAATATCTGATGATTTTAATGTTTGTAAACCAACAAATGATGGAACTGGTTTAATTACAAGATGTTATTCACAAGAGGATTGTTTAAATGGAAGAGTTTGTCGATTTAATGGCTCAACGGTAAGTAGTGTTTTTCTTGGTTGTAACTTAAATCAAAGTAACTTCTTAATGGATTATGAGATTTTAACTACTGGAAAAGATTGTAGAAGTGGATTGAGAAACACATCAAATAATGAATGTAGAGCATTTTGTAAATCACAAGTTGATTGTAGAGTTGGATATGATTGTGCTACATTCTCTGCTACTATAAGTGCTGGAACATATAATAGTAGTATAGATAACTACAAGCTTTGTTCATTAAGAAATGGGGTATCTTTATGTAAAAAAGATGGAGATTGCTCTACTAATAATTTTTGTATGGTTGATGATAATAAGGATAACAGGCTATTTTCAAGATGTAAATATAGAAGAAATGGTTTTGAAACATCAAATATTGGAAGTAATTGTTCATCTGGAGCCTATAAAAACTGCTACAACTATGCATGTTATCAACCAGGTTATGAGGGGAATAGTACATTTCAATCAACACCATATTGCACAGCAACTTGTGCAACAAATAGTGATTGCCCTGACACATATCAATGTAGTTCTGGAAACATAATATATCCTAATGAGGAGTTTGTTAATACAGCAGTTTGTAAACCAAGCGATTTAACAAATTGTATAACATCATCAATGAATATTTGTGTTAAAAATAGAACACTTTGCACATCAAATAGTAGCTGTTCAAATGGTGAAGTTTGTACAATTTCAGCTAACAATCAATCAAATGGTCACTATTTATATTGCTCACCTGAAATTGGTGTAAAAAATAGTGGAGAAAGTTGTTCAAATGGAACAGAGTGTAAAAGTGGAATCTGTTATATTAAAGATGCAGCAAGAGCATCAGAAAGAGTATGTATATCTCCTTGTAGTGACTCATCTCAATGTAGTACTCATGGTCAAGGTTATGATTGTCTTTCACAATATATTTCATACCAACTTATAAAAACTGAACAAAATCTTTGTGTACCATTTTGTACAGATGATTCTGAATGCTTTAATGGAGAGGTTTGTAAACTATCCCTTAATAATCAGGGAAGTGGATTTGTCTCCTATTGTGGTTTTACTGTTGGAACAAAAAATATTGGAGAATCTTGTGGTAGTGATAGTGAATGTATTCATGGTGCCTGTTCCTCTTCAAAATGTGTTGCACCTTGTACCTCTGGAACAAACTCATCTGTAACACATGGTGGATTTACTACAAATTATAATATTTGTGGTTTATAATCTTTATTTATTCAAACCCACTATTCATATAATAGTTTTATCTCTTGAAGAAAAATATAAAAGAAATAATAAGTAGGGGTTCCATTTAATGCCCTGATAGAAAAAACAAAAGTATGTTGAAAATTTTGATTAATTTGTGGCTAATAAATTATGCTTAATACTTATTATCTTTTAATAAAAAATAAGTATTTCTAATTTTTTTGTAATTATCTATTTTTTTATTGGGGGTGGTGAAGATGAGATTAAAACAGTTGAGGAGTATTTTGATAAAAATTAATAGATTTAAAAATAGTTAAAATTCTAATATGTGTATAAATTTCCCTTTTTTTTAACAATTTTAACCATAAAGTTAAAAATGTTTATTGCAAAAATGAGTAGTATGATATTATAAACAATTAAAATTATAAAAATTGTAAAATTAAATTTACCCCTGAAAAAAAGCTCTCTAAAAAGAGTTACCCAATAGTTTATTGGAAAAATATAGTGAAATATATTGAATACTGTTGGTAAAATATTAGCTGGAAAATATATTCCACCACCTAAAATAGAGAAGTATAGTAATCCTGTTGTTATTGGTTCTCCTTTTTTGCTCCATAAGGTTATCGAAGCTCCAATTAATCCCCAACCAAAAACTAAACATACTCCACCTATAAAAACTAAATGAAGCAAAAGTGTATTAAGAAATGAGAATTTTATCTCTATTCCTAAAAAAAACACTCCAACTAAAATGTATAAAATAAGTATAAAATAGTCTGTTATAACTTTATATAGACTTGATAAAATAGGAATAGAGTATGGTTGAATTTTACCATTAAAAAGATACTCTAAAGTACCTTTATATAGCTCTGAAATTACTATTGATGATGGAGATTTAAGATATTTTATTAAAAATTCATAAAAAATATGGCCAGAAAATAGAAATGGAAAAATAGAGTCTCCACCAATCTCTGACTTAAGATATTTAGATAAATAAAACAGCATTATTAATGCGAAAAATATTTTAAAAATTTTTGAAATATAAAAAAATGGATAACTACTCTCCTCCCAGAAATCTTTTTTCAAAAATAGGATAACTGTTTTCAAAGTTTTTTCTTACTCCATAATTAGTTCAAATCCAAATCGAACAATCTCTTTTTGTTTTTCAGATTCATCAATATTTCTATTTTCCCCTTTAAAAATCCATAAACTCCACTCATCATCATACTCCCAACGTTGTGATGCTCCTAAATCTAAGTTTGCACTTAGTTTTTTTTGAGTTTGCTTTAGAGCTTTCTCTCTAATTATCTCTAAACTATCATTATAACTTGCTTCATGTGGGCTAAAAGTGGAGTAGGCTCTTGCAAATAGAGCTTTTTCATCCTCCATAATATCAAAAGAGGCATAGAAATCATCAAGACCAGCACTCTCTAGTTTTCCTTTAATTTCAAATCTTTCACCTGTTCTTGAATTTCCAACTCTCTCTTTAACAACCTCAACCCCCTCTTTTTTTAAAATTTCCACAAGTTGGTCTGGCTCCATATCAATGAGAGAAAAGTCTGTAAATATGGTTATAATTTTTTGAGTCACATTTTTATTCCAAATTTTAACATCTTTTAAATCTACCTCATCTTTTTTAGAATCATTTTTCTCTACCTCAACTATTTTATCTTGTTCATTTTTTTTTATGGTGGTTGTTTTATCTTTATTATCTGGATTTAAAGCTAAATTAGCCAACTCTTCATTGCTCATTTTTTCATAATCAACTTTAGAGATCTCTGTTTTTTTTTCTTGATTATTAGTAAAAATAAAAACAAAAATTGCAATAGTGATTAAAAAAATGGCAACAAAAACTATTTTAAACTGTTTACTCATCCTCTCCTCCATAAATTTTTTATAAATACAAAACATTTGATACTTTAACAAAAAAATAAAAAATAGTAATATTTTAATCTTTATCACACAAAAGATAGTTCTATTATAAATGATTTTAACTCTTTATTCAAATCTATTATTTATTTTGGTTATGATTATTGTTTTTTTAAATTACATTTGATTTTACGATCAGAGTAGTTTTATAGATTTTTTCCATCAAAAAATTGAGAATACTGTTTATCAATCTTTAGAATATGATCAAAAATCCACTCTTTTAATAATCCAGCTATCTCATGAGCTAAAACAGTTTTTCCCTCTTTCATTTTTTTGTAAAACTCATCAACTCTTAACAGAATTTCATCATGAATTTTTTTATGTTCAAAATATTTTGGATATCCCTGTTTTGACATAATAAGCTCCTCATTTTTAAAATGAGTTCTAGTGTAAAAAGAGAGCTCTTTAAGAGTTTCAAGAATTAATGTTTGTGGTTTTTTACTAATTAATTGATCATAAAAATTATTTGCAATATCAAAAAGTTTTTGATGCTCTTTATCAAAAGAGGCAACTTTAACACTATAATTCTCACTCCATTTAAACATATAGCCTCCAAAACGGTTTTATCTTATTCGGAATTATTTTTATAAATCTTAATAATATTTTAGATTTTATTTTTATTCTTTATATTTTTGGATTTTATCTATTTTTTATTCTTTATATTATAATGACTCTTGCTTTTAAAAGCCTAATAAATATAATCATAAAGCTGTTTTTTAATTTTTATAAAACAGATAAGTTATAATATGTTTAAGTTTTAAAACTATCAAATAAATTACATTTTTAAAAGGATTAAAAACATGGATGACCACTTTGAGATTTATAAAAATCTTTTTATAAAACAGATAAAAGAGTTTGGATTTAAAGAGATTTCAGAAAATGAGATCTCTTATGGAGTTCAAATTGTTGGATATTATGGTGTTGAAAAATCTATTTTTAGATTATATTACTCTAAAAAGGGTTTTAAAACCGATTTTTCTCAAATAAAATCTCAAAAAATATTAGATCTATTTGAAAAAAAAGAGGTACCTCAACTTTTTGAAATTGATAAAACACAAAACAAAAATAGTAAAATAAAAATTGAGGATGTTGAGGGAGTAAAAGAGGAGTTTTTCTCAATTGGTTCCGATGAGACTGGAAAAGGTGATATGATTGGACCACTTTTTACTGCTGCTGTTTATGTTGATGAGTCTCTTGCAAAAACTTTTAGAGTACTTGGAGTTAGAGACTCTAAGGAGATAACATCTCAAACAGAATTAAAAGAGTTATATACATATATAACTGAGAATGCTCCTTACTCTATTCAGATAATAGAGCCTTCAAAATATAATAAGATGTATGAAAAAGTTAAAAATATCAATTTAATTCTTGCTTGGAGTCATAAAGAGGCTATTCATGAAGTTTTAAAAACAGTTGAAGCTCAAAAGAAAGAGATTAAAAGGGTAATAATTGATAAATTTTCAACAATAGATTACTTTAAAAAAGAGTTTAATACAGAGATTATGCAAATATCAAAGGGGGAATACTATATATCTGTTGCAGCAGCCTCTATTGTTGCAAGATATACACAGTTAGAGTATTTAAAAAAGCTGAATGCTAAATTCAAAAAAAATGGAGTAGAGTTTTCTGTTGGAATGAGCCCTAAAAATAGCAAAATGCTTGATAAATATCTTGATTTTTACTCTGTTGAGTCTCTTTTTTATTTAACAAAACTGCATTTTAAAACAGTTGATGAGATTGTAACTAAGAAAAATAAAAAAAATATAACAATATAAATCGATTTTAATTGATATTTATAATTGAAAAATTGATAAACTTTGTTATAATAAAACAGTTTGTTTTTCATGATTATATTTTTAATAAAGTATTTACTGATTTATTTAATATCAATAAAAAAATTATAAGATTATCTGTTAAAAAAGTTGAGTTTAAAATGAGAGTATTTAGTTTTTTAGGTTTTATATTTATCTTTTTTTTAACCTCCTGTTTTAGTGGAGAGTCAGAATCTATAGTTGAACCACCAATAATAACACCTAAAAGTGGAGTTTATCAACTTGGAGAGCAAATTACAGTAGCTTCAAAAAATAGTAGTGATATTATATACTATACAGTTGATAATAGGCCACCAACAAAAGATACCAATCTATATACAAAACCATTTTCACTTGATACTAAAGGGGAGTTTACAATAAAAGCAGCTTCATATAGAGATGGTAAAAACTCTCAAATAGCCTCTGAAAAATATGTTATAACAGAGAAAATAGTGAATGGTTTAAAAATCTATTTTAGGAAGCCATTAGATTGGAGTGTTGCAAATATATATTATTGGAACACATCTCCATCAATTCCCAATTTTGGTTGGCCTGGAGTTGAGATGACTAAAGTTAATAATTTCTGGTACACTTTTGTTTTAGAGGGGGTTTCAGAGAGCTTTATAGTCTTTAATGACGGTAAAGGTAAACAGAGTCTTGATCTTTTTAGAGATTGTGATGGTTGGTACTATAAAGATGTTTGGTATAGTTCAAAACCAAAAGTAGAAGCAAACTTTACTGTTTCTCCATCTGTTGATTCTCCACAAATCTATCAAACAACAAAAGATTCTCTAACTATTCAAATACAAGTTGAGTTGGATGAAAGCTTAACATATAAATACTCTTGGGAGCCAACAGACCCTAAAGTCAATGGTGTTGAGTTAAATAGTGAATTAATAGAGATAGTTTTTAGTTTTGATGATAGTGATGTGAAAACTTTACAGATTTATGCAACAGATGGAGAAAAAGATATAGTAAAAAAATATAGTTATCAAAAAAAAGAGAACTCTAATTCACAAAAGAAAGTTGAATGGAATAGATTAATAATATATCAAATAATGGTTGAGGCGTTTCAAAATGGTGATGACTCAATAAACTACTCTGATGGTTATGGTTCTAGTAGTCATAAAGGGGATTTAAGAGGAGTTATTAATGCACTTCCATATATTGCATCATTAAATGTAAATGCAATATGGTTAACTCCAATATTTGATTCAGAAGGAGATTCAAAACTAGATGCAACAGGATATTTTACAAGAAACTACTTTGCAATAGATCCTAAATTTGGAACAATTGATGATGCAAGAGAGCTTGTAGAGAAGGCTCATAACCTTGGGTTATATGTTTTTTTTGATGGTGTGTTTGGGCATCATAAAGGGGATGTAAAGCCATCTCCAACAGGAAAGAGACCACAAGGAGGAAGCAATCCAGTTGATTATAGTAATCCTGAAACATTAGAGTTTTACAAAGAGGTTGCAACATATTGGATTAACCAACTTGATATTGATGGTTGGAGATTAGATCAAGCATATCAGGTTCCGATAACTGCTTGGAAAGAGATAAGAGAATCTGTAGAAACTCTTTGTAAGAGAAGAGAGCAGGAGGGAAAAGTTTGGGGAACTCTTGGTTATATGGTTGGAGAGATTTGGAAAGGAGAGAATGAAATTCAATCTAAATGTTATAGTTCAACATCTCAAAAGGGGTTAGAGTCATGTTTTGATTTTCCTGTTCGATACTCATTAGTTCAGGTTTTAGCAACACAAGAGGATACAAATCAATCTTGGGCTAAAGGACAAAGTGCATCTGTTATAAAGGATGCAATGGGAAGGCATAATCTTTATAGTGATCATGCTCATCCAAATTTAATGATTGGAAATCATGATTTAGTTCGTTTTGGAGATCTTATTCAACGTGCTGGATTAGGAGGCAAAGAGTCAGATAGTTACTGGAAAAGACATGAAACTATTTTTTCATTTTTAGGAGCTTATACAGGTCCAATAACAATATACTACAATGAGGAGATTGGTTCAGAGGTTGAAAATTTTATAAATTATGGTGATAGAGGTTTAAATGATGACCATGCATCAAGAAATGATGGTAAAGTTTCTAATTTCACACAAAAAGAGGAGAGTTTAAAAAACTATCTATCAAAAATTTTAGAGATTAGAAAAAACAATAGAGCACTTTATGATGGAGAGAGAGAGCATATTTATTCAGATAAAAACCTTTATGTTGATTATAAAATATCTATTAATAACTCTATTATATATAT
Source organism: Anaeromyxobacter dehalogenans (assembly GCA_020718465.1). Lineage (GTDB taxonomy): Bacteria > UBP6 > JAFGXH01 > JAFGXH01 > JAFGXH01 > JAFGXH01. The sequence goes on from DYRY01000121.1 coordinate 7,931, forward strand.
CCTTAATAGTTCTACTACAAATTTAGATTACGCTTTAGAGTGTGAAAGATTTGGTTGTAAAAATTTAGAAAATCTTATCACAAATGAGATTATAACTCCTCAAAATAGTCACTACAATCTATCAATTCCACAACTTAGTGGAGAATTTTATAAACTACTTCCTTTGCAAAAATAAATATTTGATATTTTTTTTTATTTATTAAAGAAAATATCATTACTTATCTATTATATAAGAAAACTAATACTAAAGAAATCATATCTGTAAAGACAGATGTTAATCTGTCTCTATAAAAACTCATATCTGTAAAGACAGATGTTAATCTGTCTCTATAAAAACTCATATCTGT
>DYRY01000122.1:0-3142 GCA_020718465.1 Anaeromyxobacter dehalogenans
ATCTGGGTTCAGTTGTGAAAGTAATCAACACAAACAATGGAAATGTTGAACAAGAGGTAACTTACGACTCTTTTGGCAAGATTCTAACAGATTCAATTAAAGAAATAGGTATAAATCTTGATTGGACACTTTTTCCATCTGAAATTAATAAAGAAATGGAAAAATTAAAAAAGAAAAATTTAATAAAAGCAAATGGACGTTTTAAGTCTGAAATGTATTGGCAGGGGTGGATTGATTTTGCTTATGATGTTGATTGGAGTAAGGATAAAAATGACTAGAATTTTTATAATATTTTCTTTAATTTTTACAATAGATATTCTCTCTTTGGAGGGATTTAAAGATGTTAATGATTTTGGTATTGGTCCCTCTTTTGGTTATATGAATGATAATTTTGTTTTCAATTTTGATGTTTCATATACAGCAAAAACTTTTGTAACACTATCTACTAACTATAAACTATTTTCGAATAATTCAGAGTGGAATAGTTTAATTCAGATGGAGTTATCTTTTTGGTTTTTTATTGAGTTTGGTGGTGGTGTGGGATATCAATTCAAAGATAATAATCAATTTATGTATGATTTTTTTGTTGGTATTCCAATTCCTATAGTTCCAATACAATATATATTAGACCAATATGAAAAATATCTATTTTCATATTTTTATATTGTTCCATATTATAAAATAAATATTTTTGGAAATGAAAAACTACATGAATTTGGATTATATTTAAAGTTTAGTACTTATGATGTGTTAGAGTAATAAATTAAATTTAACAATGTATGAATTACGATTTTTATTATTTTAAGAAAAACATGTAAGGAACAAATATATTTGTTCCCAACAAAAGAAAAGATAAACTAGAAGAAAAATTAGATATAAATAGTGCTGTTTAAGATAAAAAACTCTGTTTCTGAATCAAAAAATAAAATTTTATTTACTTGCATCTACACAACTAAAATAATAATAAATATCTATCAACTTTATATGGTTAAAACTAACTATTAATTACTTTATTTTATAATTTAATAGTTATTTATTTTATTAAAGATAATAAACTATTATTATGAAGCCTATCGAAAAAAAATATAGTAATAATTTGTTGTTACTATTTGATTTTGTAAAAAATATAATAAGAATTTGTTGTTACTATTTGATTTCGTGAAAAATATAGTAATAATTTGTTGTTACTATTTGATTTCGTGAAAAATATAGTAATAATTTTTTCAAATTATTTCATTATGAAAAAAATTTAGTAATCATGTATTAATATTATTTATAACATGAAAAAAATATTAGTATTTTAAACTTTTATAATCTGCAATAAAAAATTATTTTCAGAAACATTTTATAAAATATGTTGTCTATTAAAAAATATTTTTATTATTTTAGTTATGCAAATACTAAAATTTTTTATAAAAATTACCATAATACTGATGGTGAATATAATTTATCATATAGTAAATCTAATTTAGATTATACTAACTGTAGTATTCATAATTTGAGTATAAAAACTATTTTAGAGATGATTATATATGAAAATCTACCATTAAAAAGTGATTATAACAGATATTATAAGCATGAAAATAAAAAAACAGAAAATATTTTTTAAATTTTTCCTTTTATTATTGATATAATGAGAAAAAATGCTCCAACAATTGATGTTAAAACGCCAACTGGTAATACTGTTTCTGGAATAACTCTAAGAGACAAAAATGAAGCAAGAAGAAGAAAATTAACTCCACCAAAAAAAGATAAAGTGTATATTGATAAAACAGAACCTTTAAATAGTAATCGAATGCTATTTGGTACAACTAAACCAACAAAAGCAATTGGACCTGTGATAGGTAATATTGACCCAAGAGATAAAGCTTGTGAAAAAAGTATAATATTTATAATTTTTTTTACATTAACTCCTCTGTCTTGAGCTAAATTTGGATTAAATGATATTAAATCCATCTGATTTCTATATTTAAAAAATATAAATGTCTGAAAAATTAAAGCTAATGCTGGTGAAATAAGTTTTGAATACTCATAATGCTCTATTGAACCTATCATCCAGTGAGTCATTTGATATAATTCACTTTGATTTGAAAAATAGTGAAGCAAAAGAGTTGCAGAACTAAAAAAAATGTTAAGAGCAACTCCTAAAAGTAAAAGCGTATGAAGAAAACTGTTTTTTTTAGGAGCAAAATAGAGTAAAATAAAAAGAGAGAGCAATGTTCCAACTGTTGAGAATATTGGCCAACCAACTCCACTAACTTTTAGTCCAAGAAGAAATATAAAAACTCCTGCAGATGATACTCCAAGAGTGTATGGAGTTGCTAATCTATTTTGAAAAACAAGTTGCATCTGAAGACCAGAAACAGAAAAGATTCCACCAGCAACTATTATTGTTAAAAAAGAGGGAAATCGTAGTTTAAAAAAAATAAAACTACTACTATCTCCATTCAGAAAAATAAAACTCTCCCCAACTACCAAAAATAGAAAAGATAAAAAAGTAAAGAGTACTATTAGGCTAAATATTAAGGTGTTAAATGATAAAAACTCTTTTTTTTTCATAAAGAGAGAATCTCAATAAAATTATCTGTTAAAATCGCTAATTTTTTTAACTCTCTACTATAACTAAAGTTAACTAATTCATCTTTTATATAGTTAATTATTGATGAACATTGTCTTCCAGAGAAAATAGTCTCATCTTTATATATAATTTTTCCACTATTTAAATCAACTATTTTTGGATATTTATAAATATCCCAACAGATATCAAAATCAATTGCTATTAAATTTCCAAACTCCACATTCAAACTATAAGTTTTTCCTGCTGATGTCCAATCAACCAATTTATCTCCAAACCAATTTATCATTGCGGAGTAATCATTCTTGATTCTATCTTTTTTTACCATTTTAATTCTTTACATTAAAATTAAATTATATTTTTATTACAAAAAAATGAAAAAAACAGTAAAATATCCTCTTAAAAAATTAAATTTATACATGAACAGTGGATTTTAACCCATTGAATATAAACAAAATAGAGATTAATCTAAATCATCAATTTCGCTTAAATCAAGATCATCAAATGTTTTTTTCTGATTATTTGTATTTTTATTTTCAGAAGAGTCAGTTTTTTTCTGATTGTTTG
>DYRY01000122.1:3242-8235 GCA_020718465.1 Anaeromyxobacter dehalogenans
TTTTTTCTGATTGTTTGCGTTTTTATTATCAGAAGAGTCATCTTTTTCATGAATAGGAGTGTGGGCTTGTAGTGATTCACCAACAGTAATTTTATCTTTGATATTTGCAAAAAGTTTTTTACCAATCCCTTTTACTTTTGTTAAATCATTAATTGATTTAAATGGACCACTATTTTCACGATGATTAATAATTTTTTCGGCAGTTTTTTTACCAACTCCTTTTAATTTTGTTAACTCTTTTAGAGAAGCAGTGTTTATATTGATTAAATTTGAGCCTTCAGAGTTTGAACCTGTTGATTTTTCTGCTTTCTCATTTTTTGTTGGAGTGGTTTTGGTATCTTCTATAGAATCAGAGGAGGAGTCACCAGAAACCTCAATATCATTTTTAAATTTTTCAAAAGTTTTTTTTCCAATCCCTTTAACTTTCATAAGCTCTTCAATAGATTTAAAAGGACCATTTTTTGTTCTATAGTCAATAATTTTTTGTGCTGTAACTTTTCCTATACCTTTTATTTTTGTTAAACCTTTCATATCTGCTGTATTAATATTAACTTTAGCAAACAGAAAAATAGAGATTAGTAGTCCAAAAAAAATTGTTAGAATTCTCATATAATCCTCCTAATCTCTGCTGCTTAAAAGGCGTAATATAAATAGGAAAAGATTTAAAAAGTCTAAAAATAAATCAATTGCACCTGAGATATATTCTGATTCATCATATCTTTTCATGATATTATGTGTGTCATATAAAACAAACATTGAGAAAAGTATAACTCCACCAGCAGCAATTGCTGTGCTAAAAAATGCAGCTTTAAAGAAAAAACTTAAAATCATAGCACCAATAAGAACAAGAAGACCTGTCCATAAAAAACCAGCAAGATAACTAAAATCTTTTTTAGTTGTCCAAGCATAAAGAGTTAAACCACCAAAAGCAGCAACACTTAAGCCTAAAGCTTGATATACAACTCCAAAATTTCCACCAAGTTGAAAAGATCTAAGCATTGGGGCAAGAGTTAAACCTGTTACAAATGTAAAAGAGAAAAATAGAACTCTATTAAGAGGCTCTTTCTTTCTTAAAAAGTATGTTCCAATCAAAAGGGCAACCTCAAGAATTAAAAAAGCATAATAGTTTTTAACAGCTGAACCTAATGAGGTTTGCATTCCAATAATAGAGCCACCAAGAGCAGCACCCATTGAAATTAAAAATGTTAAATAGACTTTTTTAATAAAACCTAATCTTGACTCAACATTGGATTCAAAAACAGAACCCTCTCTTACTTCTTGTTGAAATGTTTTAAATCTGCTCATTATCACTCCGCAATAAATATGTGCTATTATAATATCTTTACCTCTTTTTGTCAATTAAAACGATTTCTACTTTAACATGATATCCTCCTCTTTTTTGTTAATTTTTAGTTCAACAAGAAGCGAAATATATCTTAAATATAATAAAATTAATATAATGAAAATAATTGATATAAAAGATAGTATTAATGGAGTTTGCATATCACTACTAATTCCAAATGTGCTACTCTCTTTTGATAAAACAGGATGAACTCCACCCCATTTTTGTGAACTTATTCTCACTAAAGGGATATCAACAAAACCTAAAATAGCTAAAATAGCAGAACCTTTTTTAATTCCATTTGTATTACCAGAGGCTCTTAAAACAATATATGAGAGATAGATTAACCACATCATTAATGTAAAAGTTAAGCGTGGATCCCAAGTCCAATAAACTCCCCAAGCCTTTTTTGCCCATAATGGTCCTGATATAATAACAAATGTTGCCAATAGAACACCAATCTCAACAAAACAGCGACTTAAAGCCTCCACTTTATCACTTTTTTTCACTAAATATATTATTGATGTTATAAATGCTCCTAAAAACATAATCATTGATAAAACTGCTGATGGCATGTGAAAATAGAATATTTTATAAACAACTCCCATTGTTCTCTCTAAAGGTGCCATTGAGATACTATATAGTGTTACAGAAACTGATATAAATGTGCTAATAACTAAAAAATAAAACAGTTTACTCGTTTGCAATCCACCTCCAAAAAAAATGATATACATATTACAACATAAAGTGAAAATGTCAATATGATAATAGTAATAAATTAGTAGATTTTTATTAAAGTTAAATATTTGCAATAACTTAGTGAAAAATAAACAGTTCAATTTGTAAATAAAATGAAATGTGAGTAAAATAAATCTATTTTATTGCAATTAAGATGATTTTTTGATAGCAATAATCTATATGGTTTTTAATAATTGCTTTAAAAGGAGAGCTATGAGAGAGGTTGTTATTTGTGGAGGAGCAAGAACTGCAATTGGAAGTTTTAATGGAGTTCTAGCAACTGTTCCAGCAGTAAAACTTGGAGCAACAGTTATAAAAGAGGCAATAAAAAGGGCTGGAGTCTCTGAAAATCTTATTGAAGAGGTTTATATGGGAATGGTTTTACAGGCTGGAGTTGGACAAGCACCTGCTCGTCAAGCCTCTATTTATGCAGGAGTTCCATCTAAAACTCCCTGTACAACTATTCATAAAGTTTGTGGTTCTGGTATGAAATCTGTTATGATTGCAGCAGCTCAAATTGCACTTGGTGAGATTGATATTGCCATTGCAGGTGGAATGGAGAATATGTCTCAAACACCACATGCTCTTCTTGGAAGCAGAGATGGTTTTAGAATGGGAAATGCAGAGCTTGTTGACCTCATGATTAAAGATGGTTTGTGGGATCCATATCACAATTTTCATATGGGTTCAGCAGCAGAGATGTGTGCCGAAAAATATGAAATAACAAGAGAGATGCAGGATATATTTGCAATCTCATCATACAAAAAGGCTCAAAAAGCGATAGCTGATGGAGTTTTTAGTTCTGAAATAGCCCCTGTTGAGATATCAACAAAAAAAGGAGTTCAAATAATTTCTGAAGATGAAGAGCCTTCAAAAGTTAATTTTGATAAAATATCCACTCTAAAACCGGTTTTTAAAAAAGATGGAACAGTAACAGCAGCAAATGCCTCTTCGCTTAATGATGGTGCTGCAGCTCTTATTTTAGCATCAAAAGAGAAAGCAATTGAGCTTGGATTACCAATTTTAGGAACATTAAAAAGTTGGACATCATATGCACATGAACCAGAATGGTTCACAACTGCTCCTGCCTTTGCTATTGAAAAACTACTAAATAAAACAGGTTGGCATAAAGATGATGTTGATACTTTTGAACTAAATGAGGCTTTTTCTGTTCAATCTCTTGCAGTTATCAAAGAGGCTCAACTTAATCCAGATAAAATAAATATTAATGGTGGAGCTGTTGCATTAGGTCATCCAATTGGAGCATCTGGAGCCAGAATTATTGTTACAATGCTTTATCAAATGATGAGAAATGATTTTAAAAAAGGGATTGCTTCTCTTTGTATTGGTGGTGGTGAGGCAACAGCAATCTCAATTGAGAGATAGTTTTATTTTTTTATTTTAAAAAAAAATAAAAAGCTGTTTTTTATTAAAAGAACAGAAAAGATTAGTTTTATATATCTTTTTTATTAAAAAAACAGAAAATGTTGTATTAATTTAAGGAGTATTTATGGTGAAAATATATGAATCATCTGCAGAGGCAATAGAGGATGTGGAGTGTGGTTCGAGTATTATGGTTGGAGGATTTGGAATTTGTGGTATTGCAGAAAATCTCTTAAGAGCACTTTATGATAGTGAAGTTGATGAGCTTCATCTTATAACTCTTACAGCTCATATTGATGGATATGGAGTTGGCAGATTGATTGATGCAAAAAGGGTAAAATCTATGATTGCCTCATATATTGGTGAGAACAAAGAGGTTGAGAGACAATATTTTAATGGTGAGATAGATATTGACTTGATTCCTCAAGGCACTTTTGCAGAGAGAATGAGAGCAATGGGGGCTGGAATACCTGCTTTTTACTCATCTGTTGGTGTTGGAACAGAGGTTGCAGAGGGAAAAGAGGTAAGAGTTATTAATGGAAAAGAGTATATCCTTGAGGAGGCATTGGGTGCTGATTTTGCATTTGTTAAAGCTTGGAAAGCAGATACAAAAGGGAATTTAGTTTATAGAAAAACTGCAAAAAATTTTAATCCTGTTATGGCAACTGCAGGAAAAATAACAATTGCAGAGGTTGAGGAGATTGTTCCAGCAGGTGACTTAGATCCAAATGAGATAGATACTCCAGGAATTTATGTTCAAAGATTGGTAAAGGGTGAGTTTTTTGAAAAAAAAATAGAGAGATTAACACTTAAAAAATAGATATTAGGAGGTTTTATGCCATTAACAAAAGAGCAACTTGCAAGTAGAGTTGCTAGAGAGGTTGAATCGGGAACTTATGTTAATCTTGGAATTGGAATGCCAAGCCTAGTTGCAAACTATATATCTCCAGAAAAAGATGTTACATTTCAAACAGAGAATGGTATTTTAGGTTTAGGTGGCTATCCAACAGAAAATGAGGTGGATGCTGATTTAACAAATGCAAGTAAACAGACAGTTACTACTCTTCTTGGTGCTGCAATCGTAGACTCTGTGGAGGCTTTTTCAATGATTCGTGGTGGTCATATTGATTTAACTATTCTTGGTGGGATGGAGGTTGACCAATATGGGAATCTTGCTAATTGGAAAGTTCCAAATAAACTTGTAAAAGGTATGGGAGGGGCAATGGATTTAGTTGCAGGTGCAAAAAGGGTAATTGTGATGATGCAACATACAGGTCCAGATGGAAAATCTAAAATTTTAAAAAACTGTACTCTTCCACTAACAGGAAAAGGGGTTGTTTCTGAAGTTTTTACTGAATTAGCAAGATTTGTTTTTATAAATGGAGAGATGATTGTAACAGAGTTAGCAGAAGATGTTACTGTTCAAGAGTTATACCAAAAAACAGAGGCATCATTTAAAATCTCATATCAGCTTGAGAAACTTGAGTAGAGTTAAAAAATCTACTTTAAAATAATTATAACAATTCAATA
>DYRY01000123.1 GCA_020718465.1 Anaeromyxobacter dehalogenans
TTGATAAATCAATACGAAATATTATTGATTTTGAAAATTCAGATTTGGAAGAGATAATGTAGTCTTTATAAATAAAGAGAATTGTCAAGATTTGAATTACAATAAAATAGACTTTTAAGAAAAATCTACCATCAAATTTAAAAACCAATTATACATTTGGTATAATAAGATGATATTTGTAATTTTTTACTAGAAAAACAGATTTATTAATATTAAAATGCTGTTTTTGAGGGGATTAATTATGGGAATAGCAGCCGATATTGCAGTTATTATTGTTGCAGCACTTGCAGGTGGTATTATTGCACAGTTTCTGAAACAACCAATAATTTTAGGATATATTTTTGCAGGACTTATTGTTGGACCACATACAGGATTAATTAATATTACTGATGTTCATAATATTGAGCTTTTAGCAGAGATTGGTGTAGCTCTTTTACTTTTTGCACTTGGAATTGAGTTTTCATTTAAAGAGCTTAAACCTGTTAGAATGGTTGCTCTTATTGGAACTCCTGTTCAGATGATTTTAACAATTATCTATGGTTATCTTATAGGAAGACTGCTTGGTATTGATTCATCATCATCAATTTGGATTGGTGCAATGATATCTCTCTCAAGTACAATGATTGTTTTAAAAACATTAATGGCCAGAGGTCTTATGGGAACTCTATCAAGCCGTGTTATGATTGGTATGCTGATTGTTCAAGATTTAGCAATTGTTCCTCTTGTTGTTGTGTTGCCTCTTTTAAGTAATCCAACAGCAGGATTACCACTTTTAGGATTTGCTTTACTAAAAGCTTTTCTATTTCTTTTTGTTATGATTTTTGCAGGAACAAAAATAATCCCATATATCATGAAATTTGTTGTTGGATGGAACTCAAGAGAACTATTTCTTTTAACAACAACTGCAATTGGCTTAGGCGTTGGCTACTCAACATATCTAATTGGGTTATCATTTGCGTTTGGAGCCTTTGTTGCTGGAATGGTTATTAGTGAATCTGACTACAGTCATCAGGCGTTAAGTGATATTATTCCACTTAGAGATATCTTTGGGTTACTATTTTTTGTTTCTGTTGGAATGTTGATTGACCCTACCTATATTCTTAATCATTTTTTTGAAGTTATAACTCTTGTTACACTTGTTATTATTGGTAAGTCTATAATTTTTGGTTCAATTGTTAAGTTTTTTGGTTATTTTAATATAATACCAATTGCAGTTGCCCTATCCCTTTTTCAAATTGGGGAGTTCTCTTTTGTTATTGCTCGTATTGGATTGTCAACTAAATCAATTGATAAAAACATTTATGCACTTATTCTATCGGCTTCTGTGATAACAATGATGATTACTCCGTTTTTATCCTCACTTTCAAATAAAATATATAAGATGAAAAAAAAATATTTTAAATTTGAGACAATTGAAACTAAAAATATACCAGAAACAGGTCTATCAAATCATGTTGTAATTGCTGGAGGTGGTCGTGTTGGTCAAAAAGTAGCAAAAGCAATGAAACATTTAGGTGTAGATTTTGTTATGATTGAGCTTGATTCAAGAAGAATTGATATGTTAAATGATTTAAAGCATCCAACTGTTTTTGGAGATGCCTCACAATCAACTGTTTTAGAGGCAGCATATATTCATAAAGCAAAACTTTTACTAATCACAACTCCATCATCAATAACATCATCAATGATTGCAAACTATTGTAATAAAAACACTCCTGATTTATGTATTATTGCAAGAGGTTCTGAAGAGAGTGATTTAAAAGAGTTACATGATTTAGGAGTTAGTGAGGTAGTTTTTCCTGAATTTGAGGTTGGTTTAGAGATAACAAGACAGGCTCTTCAAAAACTTGGAGTTTCACCAATGAAAATTCTTGAGTTTACAAACAGTTTACGCCATAGCATTTATGATTCAGTTGATGATAATGAAAAAGATTATAGAATTTTATCAAATTTAAGAAAAGCAAATGATTTATTAGAGTTAACTTGGGTTGATATTGAGAAAAATAGTCCACTTATAAATAATACAGTTAAAACACTTGAATTAAGAAAGAAGATGGGTATATCAGTTGTTGGTGTTATAAAAAGTGGAAAAAAAGTTTGTCCAAATCCTGATGTTGATTATAAATTTAAAGAGAAAGATATTCTCGCTATTATGGGAAATCAGGAGCAAGTTGAAGAGTTTCAGAGATTTATTTCAGTTTCTGTTGACAAAAAGCTATAATTATATAAAATAAAATCATTATCTTTTTTAGTTTAAAATAGAAAAAATAGTTTTTAATAGATTAAAAACTGTAATAAAAAGAGTTTTTGGAAATTAAAGAAAAAACTATTTCTAAAACTATCTTTTTTTATTACAATAAAACTCAACTTTTGACATTCAAATAAAAAAAAGTTATACTGAAGTGATTTTAATCGTTATTTGGGTAAATATGTCAAAATATAATATTCTTTTTGTTGATAGTGATGAAAATGTTTTAAAGGGTATTCGTCGACTTATGATGGATATGTCTTTTGAGTGGAATTTACATTTTGTAACAACAGCAGAAAAAGCTATTGAATATATAATTAAAAGAAGAATTGATTTAGTTGTAACAGAGATAAATCTCTACTTTCAAGGAATGGAGTTTATTGAGTATCTTTCACGATACTATGGTGAAATAATAAGAGTTGTATTTTCTGGTTACTCTGAAAAAAATATTATTTTAAAATCGGTTTCATTAGTTCATCAAATTATTCTCAAACCAAAAGAGAGCTCATTTTTAAAAGATATAATTAAAAAAGCTCTTAATTTTAATAAAGTATTAAGCAATTCAGAATTATCAGATATGATTATAAAAACACAAAAGCTTCCAACACTTTCATCAAATTACTATGAATTTTTAGATGAAATTAATAAAGATAATTTTAGTTTTAATAAATTAGCATTAATTATCAAAAAAGATGTTGCATTAGTTACAATAATAACAAAACTTACAAATTCCTCATTTTGGGGACATCCCTCATCAATTTCAAATGAGTTATCTACAACTCTCTCCTTTTTAGGAGTTGAGATTATAAAATCACTTTTTGCATATAGCACAATTATATCATCAAAAATAAATAAAGAGTTTTTTTCAATAGATGAGTTTAATGAGCACTCTATAATGGTTGCAACATTAGGATATCAAATTGCAAAACTATATTTTAAAGATAAAGATACTCTTGAAAAAGTTTTTATTGTTGGAGTGCTTCATGATATAGGAAAACTACTTCTATCTATTCAATCAGATGAAATATATAATAGATATGAACATCTTCATGGTGAAATTGGTGGATATCTACTCTCTTTGTGGGGATTTGATGAACAGATAATTGAGGGAGTTTTATTTCATCATAATCCATCAAATTTAGAGTTTTCTCAATATATATCAATATCAACAGTAGTTCATATTGCTGAAAATGTGATAAATGGAAGTGATAGTTTTGATAAATCCCATCTTTCAAGATTATTACTTTGTAAAGATAAAGATAAGTGGTTTGAGATTTTTAATGAATTAAAAAATAAAAAATAACTATTCTGTTTTTTGTTAGTGATATTTTATAAAAATGCTGATTTTAGGAGAGCAATGGAGAGATATAAAGTTTTAATTGTTGATGATGATACAAGAATTCTTGCAGGTTACAAAAGAACATTAGGAAATGATTATGATATTCTTTTAGCAGATAATCCAATAGATGCTTTAAATATTATTAAGTCAAATAAAGATATCTCCACCATCATATCTGACTTTATGATGCCAAAAATGGATGGAAATATGTTTTTTGATATTGTAAAAGAGGTTATTCCAGATACTATCCGAATATTATTAACAGGAAATGGTGATTTTAATGTTGCAATTGATGCAATTAATAAATCACATGTTGATAAATTTTTAGTTAAACCATCTTTACCATCTCAAATGAAAGAGATTATTTCAGAATCGATTAAAATTTATGAAAAAAGGGTTGATGGAAAAATAAAAACTCTAAAAACTTTTGAAGGCGGAATAAAAATGTTGATGCAGATGATTGAGTTAACAAATCCAAGCATCTATAGAGTTGCCAAAATTGCATCAGAGATGGCAAAAACTGTTTCACCATTTTTAAAATTTATAGATGGTAATGAAGAACAGGCGGTTTTTCTATCATTTATTGGTGGAATAACACTTCCAGAGAAGATATTTGGAAAAATATATGCAGGAATTGATTTAAATGAGGAGGAGTTAGAGCTTTTTAAAACATATCCATCAATATCAGCTAAAATGCTTTCATTTGTTTCAGAGTTTATAAAAATTGGAGAGGCAACCTCATATATTCATCTTAACTATCTTGAATCTGTTGCTGTAAAAAACAAAGGGATAATATTTCTTTCAAGAGTTATCAAAATCTGTACAGACTATGCAATTTTTGAAAGAAGATATTTATCAACAAAAAAGGCTGTTGAAATGATGAAAAAACAGTTAATAGTATATGATCTAGATCTATTTAGAGTTTTAGAACAACATGCAAAACAGGAGGAGGAGGAGTATAAAGTTAAAGAGATAACTCTTTCTAATATAAAAGAGGGTATGACTATTGCAAAGGATCTTTTTGATGATAAGGGAATATTAGTTCTTGCAAGAAATACTATTGTAAATGATGTAATCTATCTTAAAATTCTAAATTTTGCAAAATACAATCCACAACAGGTAAAATATATGAAAGTTTTAATAAGAAGCTGATATTAAAAATTAGATTTTATTGTTGTAAAGAACAAGATTGAGATTTTTTTTTAAAATATTTTCTAAATAAAAATATTTTGACAATTTGCAATTATGAACCTTGGTGGTGGTGAAGATGATTTAAATTCTGTTATAATAAAAAAGAAAAAAATAATCAAAAACAGTTATTAGTAATGATTTTTATTTTTTACTATTAAAAAGCTTGAAAAAATAGTAATAAAGGATATTATAGTTTGTTTTTTATCAAAATATGATAAAATTTTTTTATAAAAATAAAAAATCTATATTTTTGTTTTATAGTTTTTAGATTTGTAAATCTAAAAATATTTATTTTGTTTAAATAGATTAAATAGTTTAATTTGAGTTACTAATGGATAGAAGAGATTTTATTAAAGGAGTGGTTGCTTTTTTATTTGCAACAAAAATAAAGGGATTTCAAAGAGATAAAAGTTCTCTTTTCTCAATAGGTCTGCTAAAACACAGTGGAAATTTTAAGTTACGAGATAGTGGAATAAAGCAGATACTTTGGGAAGTTGTTAAAAGAACTAGCATTGAGGTATCATTTGAGATTGATACAATAGATCCAAAAGATAAAAAAGAGCTTTTTAAATCCCCATTTTGCTATCTTTCTGGAGATGGAAAATATAGTTTTACAAAAGAGGAGATAAGAAATATTAAATCTTTTTTAGATTTTGGAGGCTTTCTCTTTATTGACTCTGCAGAGGGGGTTTTGAATGGAGAGTTTCATAACTCAACTGAAAAATTTATCTCAGAGTTATATCCAAATATAGAGTTTAATATTGCTCCTAAAGACCATGTGATATTTAGAACATTTAATCTTTTAGATAAACCATTTGGAAGGTGGAGTTTAGACCCAAATTTCTATTTGATTGAGCAGGGAAAAAGAGTTGAGATTTTATACACCCAAAATGATATTGCAGGAGCCTGTTCAAAAGATCTTTTAGGAAATTGGGAGTTTGCTGTGTCTGGTGGAGATAATGTTCGAGAGTTTGCTGTTAGAACAATGATAAATGTTGTGATGTACTCAACTTGTCTTGATTATAAATCAGACCAAGCACATATTGATTATCTTTTAGATAGTAGAAAATAATTTTTTGATTATCTTTTGATTTTTTGAATTTTAAAAGGATTTTAAAACAGTGAATAGTGAATATTTCGTTTTTTTAAATTTAGAGACAACTAAACTACATGTTGTTATTTACTCCATTTTTATTTTTTTGATGATTCTTAATGTTTTTTATACGTTAAGATTACCAAAATTTAAAATTTTACTTTTTTCAATAAGAACAATACTATTAGTTACAGTATTGTTAATATTTTTAGAGCCATCTTTTGAGAAAAGAGAGTATTTTTACTCAAAAAATAGAATTATTGCCCTTTATGACCACTCAAAATCCATGAATTTACCACTAAATTCATCAAATTCAAGAGTTTATCAACTTAGAGAATCATTTAAAAAAGGGTTACCATTTTTAAATTCACTAAAAAATAGTTATCATCTATCTTTCTATAAATTTGGTGAAAATCTACTATCTGCAACTGAGGAGGAGATTCAAAATTTAAAAGCTGATTCAGACAAAACTAATATTTTAAAAATAGTCAATACACTATTTGAGGAGCATGAAATATCCCAAATCGATTCAATCTTTATATCATCTGATTTTGTAAATACAGAACAAAATATAAATGGGGATGAACCTATTTTTGATACTTTAGAAGAGAAAAAAATTCCTCTTAATCTTCAAATTCCAAAAGAGTTAGAGATAAAAGATGTTAGAGTTGCTGATGTAAAACATGATACATACTCTTTTGTTCAAAATAAAACATCTATTGAGTTTTCTGTTATATGTTCTGGTTATAAAAACTTAACAACTAAAGTTTTTTTATATGAAGATGGTAATAAAATTGGTGAAAATCCTGTTTTTTGTGGAGAAAATGAGACTACATCTAAACATAAATTCTATTTTAAACCAGATAAAACAGGCTCTTATGTTTTTGACATCTCTGTTCCAGTTGAGAAATCGGAGGTTTTACATAAAAATAATAGATACTCATTTATCATGAATGTAATAAGAGATAAAATTAGAGTTGTTCAAGTTGTTGGAAATCCAAGTTGGGATGTTAGATTTTTAAGACAATATTTGAAAAATCATCCAGATGTTGATTTAATATCCTTTTTTATTTTAAGAACACTAAATGATATTGCACTTGTTCCACAAAATGAGTTATCATTAATGCCATTTCCTACACATGAGCTTTTTAATAATAAATTAAATACATTTGATTTGATTATTTTTCAAAATTTTGATTATGCACCATATCATCTCCATCCATATTTAAACAAAATTAAGGATTTTATAGAGAAAAGAGGTGGAGGATTTGTAATGATTGGTGGAGATAAATCTTTTGGAAAAGGGGGATATAATAAAACAGTTTTACATGATATTTTGCCAATCACTATTCCAGATTTACAGCCACAAGATTCATATATTGCAACTGAAAGTGGCTATAAAATAACAAAAGAGGGAATTGAAAGTCCATTTTTCAGATTTAACTCCTCTAAAAATGCTCAAAAAGAGATTTTATCCTCTCTTCCAACGGCAGAGGGTTTAAATATCACTGAAATTAGAAAAAATAGTACTCTACTGGCAGAAACATCTCCAATAAAAGGGAAAAACTATCCGCTTATTGCATCAAGGCAGGTTCAAAAAGGGCGAACTATGGCAATTATGACCGATTCAATGTGGAAATGGAATTTTCATGAGTTATCTACAATAACTCATAAACAGCTTTACTCATACTTTTGGGATAAAGCTATTAAATGGTTGATTCAGGATCCCGATTTGAATTTGATAAAATTGATAGGTGAAAATAAAGAGTTTAAGCCAGAACAACCAATCACATTCTCTCTTCAAGGGATTGATTATCAGTATAAACCACTAAAATTTGGAAAAATTGATTATACTATAACACCTATATCATTAAAAGAGTTAATTGTAAAAAATGGATCAATAAATCTTGATGAGGAGGGTAGGGGAGATGTAACTCTCTTTTTAAATGATGAAGGTGGTTATAAAATAGAGTTTATTTTAAGTGATACTGGGGTTATTTTAGAAAAAAGAGATATTGTTATAGTTGTAAAGGATGATTCAAAAGAGTTTTTATCTCCAGATATAAATTATCAGTTTATTGAAAAAATGAGAGAGAGAAAAAATGTTAAAATACTCTATTCAGATGACTCTTATGAGAACATTTTAATTAAGAAAAAAGATGTTACATCAATTAAAAGAGTTTATCGTTCAATATGGGATAGTTGGATGGTTATACTGTTTTTTATATCTCTATTTCTAATTGAGATATATATAAAAAGATATAAACTATCATAATTATGCTATTTTTTGAATTAAATTAAATCAAA
>DYRY01000124.1 GCA_020718465.1 Anaeromyxobacter dehalogenans
TCTTCTACTTTTTGCTTTTATATTTGATTTTTTTTTCACTTTTATTTTAAAATTAGTTTTTATGACACAAGGAGTAGTAATGTTTGAAAATCATCCACTAAATGAGATAAAATGGCATAAAGTTGTTATACTTTTTGGCTCCCAACAGGATTCTCATCTTCAACTATCAACTTTTCAAGCTATTTTTAAAGGGGCATATTGCGATACTTTTAAAACTTTTGATTGGAATAGAAATGGTGGAGCAAGAATCTGCTTCCATCTTAATGGTAAAAAATTTAATGGAAGATTAAGTAGAAAAGAGCTTATTAGTGTTGAACTTATTTTTACAGCAGATGAGTATGAAGAGATAGAGTTAGTTTTAGAAAATTTAAAAAAAAGAATGGAATTAAAAGAGAACTCAAAATATCTTAAACTTTTAAAAATTGAAAAAATTGAACGAAGAGATCTTCAAACTGTTTTTGAGGAGTTTAATCACCCCTTTAATCATGAAGAGATATCTCTTGATTTTAAAATCCCGTTTCACTCAAAAGAGAAATCTGTCTCAGCTATAACAGAATCCTCAATTATTCAAATGATTGAGAGCAGAATGGCAAGAATGTTTTTAATGAAAGTCTCATATAAAAAAAATCGGGATAACTTTACAATTATACCACACTACCTTCAATATAGCAATATTTATGAACATAACTCAAAATCACAAGAGAATGAAAGACAACTAATTAATGGATATAGTGGAAAACTATACATAAAAGGGCGATTTAAAGAGCTACTTCCATATCTTTTAATATCATCAGAGATACATTTAGGAAATAAAACAACAAACTCACTAGGCTACTTTAAGTTAGAACCAGAGTCCTCAAACTACTTCCAAAATCAAAGATTTATGACAAATGATATGATTAAGGCTATTCAAGATATTCAGGAACAACAGGATATTGCAGAGATTCAAAAAAATAACTCAACTTTTGAAATTGATGAGGAGAAACTTGCAGACAAAATTGTTTCAGATCTTAACAGTAAAGATTGGACCCCAAACCCAAATAGAGCCTTTTTTGTTGATAAAAAAGATGGAAAAAAAAGACTTATTGAACAACTCCCTTTTGAAGAGAGTATAATTGCTAAATATCTCTACAGAAAACTTCAACCAATTTTTGATAATATATTCACAGATGAATCTATTGGTTTTAGAAAAGGAATATCCAGAGAGAAGGCACAAGAGTTTATTCATAAAGCAATTGATGATGGCTTTACACATGTTGTTGAAAGTGATATTGAGGAGTTCTTTCCATCTATTGACCACAAAATTATAGAAAAATTACTCAATCAATATATTCCTCAAAAAGATTGGATATTTGTTAAAAATATTATGAAAATGATTAAAGCTGGTTACACTCTTGGAGGAGATCTACATCAAAGAGATATTGGTCTATCTCAAGGTAGCTCACTATCCCCTATACTTGCAAACATATATCTTAATGAGTTTGATAAACATATAAAATCTTTTGAAAACATTAGATTAATCAGATATGCAGATGATTTTGTACTTCTTGCTAAATCTCGTGAAGATGCAGAGGAGATTCTATTTGAATCAGAAAACTATCTAAAAGATTTTAAACTAAATATAAAAAAAGAGAAAACAGAGATAAAAGAGATTGAGGATGGCTTTAGATTTTTAGGCCTTGAGTTCTCTCTTAGCAAAGATCAGT
Source organism: Anaeromyxobacter dehalogenans (assembly GCA_020718465.1). Taxonomy (GTDB): domain Bacteria; phylum UBP6; class JAFGXH01; order JAFGXH01; family JAFGXH01; genus JAFGXH01. The sequence goes on from DYRY01000124.1 coordinate 1,707, forward strand.
TTAATTTTAATAACACAGTTAAAGCTTTTAAAAAGGCTCTTTATATTCTTGAACCATTTGTGTTTCTCTCTCTTAATGGAGACTCTCTCTCTCTTGTAAAATTTGGTGCAGTTATTGAAAACGTCCCTCTTAGAAGAGTTAGTGAAATTATTATAATGAATAATGTCTCTTTCTCAAATGCCTTTGTAAAAAAATGCTACGATTTAAATATTCCAATAACAATGACTCTTAACTCTGGATATTTTATAACCACAATAAAACCAAACTCAAAATCATACTTTGAGATCTCTTTCCTCCATCAACAAAAACATAATGAAATTTCAGAAAAACAACGTCTTGAGTATGCAATAAGAGTTATTTATAACAAAGTTGCAAACTATATCACAATGTTTAAACAGAGATACACAAAAGATCAATATCATCAAATTAATGAGTTAGAGATATATCTTGAGAAAATTGAAAAAGCAGAATCAATTGAATCACTAATGGGGTATGAGGGTTATTGTGCAAAATCTGTGTTTAAAAATTTTAACAATTTTATAATAGATAAAGATTTTCATCTACATAAAAGAGTTCGAGATAACCAAGATTATATTAATAGTATGCTTAATTATGGATACTATCTTCTTTTTAATATGATAAATACCACAATACGAGCAATTGGCTTAAATCCATACCTAGGATTTGTTCATAGCCCAAAAGATAATTATGAATCACTAGTTGCTGATATTCAGGAGCTTTTTCGTGCTAAAATAGATAGATTTGTAATAAAACTTCTAAATTTAAAAGTGATTCAAAAAAGAGATTTCATTCATGGACAAAGGGGATATTTTTTAACATTTGAGGGCAAAAGAAGATATTTAGAGCATTTTGAGGGTGAAATTAATGAAAAAAGAGAGGGAGGAATCTCTTTACGAGAGGAGATATATACACAAATTCATATTATAAAAAATTGGGTAGTTGAAAACAAAAGATTATCTTTTTATAAATGGGATTAAGTATTTTTGCAAATCTCTAAGTGTTATTGCTTCAACATTCTTAAAATCATGATATATTGTTTCTGGTTGACATCCATATGATTTTTTATGATAAAAATTAATTGCTGTCATTAAAGAAAGATCATCTGTAAGAATAAATATTTTTCTTTTTTTAGATTTAGAAAATAAAACTGCATAAGCAACAATTAAGGAGTCTAATCCATCAAATACTTTTTGATCCTCTTTTGCTTTTTTAATTCTATTTTTAAAAATCTCTTTTTCTTTTTCATCTATTGTTTTTTCTGCTTTCCTTAAATTACTTTTAATTTTTTGAGCTTGTAACTCTAGCATCTCCTTTATTAAATCTAAATCTAATTTATTGAAGCTTAATTTATCTGCTTGATTTGATAATTCAGAATAAAAAAGTTTATCATCTGAAAGATTAACTCTATTTGCTTCAAAATCCATAACTCTTCGCAAAGTTTTTTCAACAAAAGAATGTTGATCTCTATACCAACGATTATAATCATTAAAATCAATATTTTTTTGAAAAAAGACACCACAAAATTCATTCCAAACTAAATCAAAAATATATACATCTTTTTTGTATTTAGCAAAAAAAGATTTTAGATTTTTTAATAAATTGATATCAAAATAATTTCTTCCACCCAAAAACATCAAAATATTTGTATCCAAAACAAATATTGGTGATTTATTATCTGTTTGATTATTGGTCACTGAGCTTGTCGAAGTGTTTGGAGTTGGTTTATCACTGCTAATCTGACTATTTGGCATTTGATAATCAAGATTTTTGCTATTTTTTTCAGAAGTAGTTGGTTTTGAGCTATTTTGAATAGCCTCAATAGGGTCCCCATTTTTTACTTCAAATCTTTTTTTAGTTTTTTTTGGTTTATTGTCAGTTGAATCAGCCATATCTACTCCTCTTCATCATAATAATCACTATCCATAATCGCCTTTACATCCTCTTCAGAAACAGGAATTCTAACAAGCTCACTCTCCTCTGGAAACTCAAAAATCTCCTTTTGACCATACCAAACTTCAGCATCTTTCAATGATTTAGCAAGATTTTCAAAAAAATTAGTGGCTTTTAAATTGAGTAGTCTAAATGGTCTCATATTTATTAAAGGGATAATATAGCTTATATTATCATCTTTTCCCTCAACTGCAAAAATAGTATGTGGTGTTGGTTGAGTTTTTGATACTTTCAAAATTTTTCTAAATGATTTTGGATTATCAAAAAATGGTGCAACAAAAATAGTTGCATAAAAATCACTACTTTTACTATTTTCCAAAACCTCATCCAATTTCTCTGTTACAACAACATCAAACTTCTGTTTTTTAATAATATTTTTAACAGTTTCAAGCTCAATATCATTTCCTTTTGCTTTATAATACAACAAAACCGATTTTTTCTTAGGTTTTTTAACAGAAAACACAGGTGATTCAAAATAATCTGCATCAAAAATAGCTTTATCTATCTCCCACTTTAAATCATCAAAAGAGCCTCCTCGAGTAGAATCATCTCTCTCTTCAGAGTAATCAAAACTTCCCAAATTTTTATGAACATATGCTCTAAAATGAAAACTTCCAGATGCAAACCAATCACTCACATCACCTCTTGCACTAAAAATTATAACCTCACTCATAGAGCTTAAACATTTTAATATCTCTCCAACTTTTGTTCCATTTCCCTTATAAGGAACTTTCTCTTTTTGAGTTGCACTTCCCATATCAATATCAAGAATATATAGATTATAGAAAATTTTATAATAACCATCTAAAACCTCACTCATTGTTCCACATTTATCAATATTGTAGCCCATACTTTTTAATTTTTCATAAGCATCTTTTGCTGGGCTATCAATATCAAACTCATCATCCATAAAAAGAATTCTAAAATCTTTTTTATCCATTATATCTCCTAAAAAAAGTTAAAAAACTAAAGATTAATCAATATCATCATCAAATTTTATAGTAAAAGTTGTACAACCATTAGATGACTCAACTTTTATCTCTCCACCTAAACGCTCAACACTATTTTTAACATTATTTAAACCAAAACCAGAGCTCATTTTAATCTCTTTTGAACTTTTATAAAGCTCAAAAAGTTGATTATCTTTTAAAAACTCCTCTTTTACTCCACCAGCACTATCAAAGATTTTAAACTCAAAAGAGTCAAAATCAAAAGAGATTTCTACTTTTTTCTGATTAATTCCATTTCTGCTATAGGCCTCAATACTATTTTTGATGAGATTATCAAAAATAGTTACAAGATTATAAAAATTTGAAACAAAATCTCTTTTTTTTCCAAAAATTTTAAACTCTATCTCAATATTTTTATCACTCTCATCTGTTAAGAATTTATCTTTAATATAAAGAAAAAGTTTTTTAATATCAACATCATCTTTTGGGGGATTTTCACCATTTACAATTGAAAAATCTGCTCTCCACTCATCAACAAGGTTATTAATTTTTAATATATTGGAATCATCACCATATTTTTTTGAAAGATCTAAAACTTTTGTTTTAATAAGACCAAGCCTACTACCTGCATCATGTTTAAATTTTGAGATTTGCTCTCTTGCATCTCTCATTTTTGATATCTCACTTTTTCTATCATTAGCAAAACGATTGTTTGGGTCCTCTTTTATTGCTGAATTTAAATATTGGATTGCATCAATATCAATCACCTCTTTATTACTCTCTCCTGAAAAATATTTTAAATCAGATAACAAAACATAAATAGAGGATCTTTCTTTGTTTAAATTAGTAACATTTTTAGATAACTCTAAAAAAATCTCTGATAAGTTTTCTGCATTTTTAATATGAACTCTATTATCTTTATAGTTTTGTCTCTCTTTATAAATCTCAAGAATAAACTGATTAAAAACAATATGTTCAAAAACATCCTCAAAAATCTCAATAAATCTTTTTAACATAGATTCTAATTTTAATTTCAAAACTGACTGATTATCCTCAAATTTTTCAACATAAATCTGAATTAAATTCCCAATAAAAGACTCCAAAATGTTCTCTGCCCAGCTTTTTAAATTATTTTTATCAGAAATTGCAAGTTCTAAATATTTCATACAGTATTTATCTGCAGATGTAAAATATCTATCATCAGAATTTTGCAGATACAGTTTTGAGTAGGATGTAAAAAGAGTATTAACTGCATTTCTTTTATCAAAAAGAGTTGTTAAATCTCTATCCAAATCAATCTCTTTATATGTTGAAATTGCATTTTTATAATCTTTTGCCCTAAAAAAATTGAGTGCATCATCTTTTGTTTTTTTTACTTTCTCAATATCCATTTTAATTTTTCTCCTTAAAACTGAAAAGTTTTCTCTTTTAAATACTCTTTTAAATCTTTAAACTCAACTCTATTATCTCCCAAAAAAGGATTATTTGGGGATATTAAAACAACTTTTTCAACTTTTGGTAAAATTGAACTTAAAAATGATACCATTTTTTTATAATCATCTTTTAAATCATTACGATTCTCTAAATTAGAAACTGATGTAATAAAACAAACAGCTTTTTTTGTTGTAAGTTTTCCACTTAACTCATTATTTAAAATAGAGTCTAATGCTCCATTTCCTAAATCAATAACAATATATCCTGCTAATCGTCTTTGCTCCGCAAAATCGGGATTAATTTCAGAACCCAAAAAATATTTTAAAGATATTTTTCCAATATTTATTAAAAAACTATCAATTTTATACCATTGAAAACTTTTTCCTCTATTAGAAATAGCTGTTGGAGGAGTATAACTTATTTTTATAACCTCTAATTTTTCAAATGGGTTATAGTTATAGTTTGAACCTGAATTTGAAACAAAACTTTTAACATTTAAAATATCTTTTAAATAAACAATCTGTTCTCTAACACCTAAAAATCTCATTGCTGGTTGAGGAGCAAGAGATTTTAACAAAAACTCCTTATACTCTTTTGGAATTTTAGGATTATTAGCAATAACTCCCTCATAATCAACTTTTGAGGGAAAACTATTTTTAAAAAAAAGAGTTTTAAATGTATTAATATCAAAAATCTGAAAAACAAGTTTTCCAACAAGATAAACATGAATTTTTGAAAAATCTATATTACTTTTATTAAAATTTGCTGAAAAAAGCTCAGGAGCAGAATAAGTTTCATTTATAAGTGATAATTTATTGGGATCATAACCATCATAATCATTTCTTTTTTTTAGAGCATATAAATTAGTTAAATAAATAGTGTTTTCACTTTTTAAAACATTATTAATCGCAAGCTCCTGAATAAAAACTCCCTCTTTTTCAAGCATCTCTAAATTATACAAAAGCTTTTTTAAATTTTCATTTAAGGTAATTTTATATTTTTTAAAATTATCATAAATTGATAATCTATCTCCTTTAAAAATTGGATAATAAAAAAGAGCTAAACGATTTGAGTCTTTATAAATCTCAAGAGGCTCTGGAATAAAGTTAAAATTTTTAGCAGAAATCTCAATCATTTTATCAAAAAACAGCTCAATTGCCATTTTATTCCACTTATTTCCAAAAATATCAAATTTAATAACATTAGATTCAACAAATTTTCTCTCTATTTTTTTTTGTGCTTTATATATAGAGATTATTTTCTTAGCATAAATCTCTCTTGTAATCTCCCAATCATTAATAATAACTCCCATAAAATCCCCCTATCTTGGCAAGTTTTCAATAATCTCTCTCATATCTTTAAAACGCTCTTTTTTTGGTGCAACCATTTTTTTAAGATATTCAAGAAATGAGTCACCATAAGGTTTTATAAGAGACCAATCAAATATATTTTCACCATTATCAATTGTTGGCTTAGCCCCAGATAAAACCTCATAGGCTGTTGCTCCTAAAGAGTATACATCTACTGTTGGCTCTAACACATCAACAATATTTATAGCCTTTTTAATCTCTGGTGCATCATACCCCTCTGTTGTTATAAGATTTGAAGAGGATTTTTGACCATTTAATGTATCAAGTAGAATAAAACTACCAATATCTATCAGAAAAAAACCACTACTATCAGCAATTATATTATCTGGTTTTAAATCACAGTAAAACATTTTAATTTTTTTACCACCATCCTCAGAAATCACTATCTCTTCATGAAATTTTTCAAGGATATGAGCAATAGAGAGAATCATTTTCCTTGTAAATGTAAGAGGTTTATTGGTTTTTAAACTGATTGGTTCTGAAATCTGTTGCCCACTCACAAAACTTAAAACAAGATAGAACTCATTTTTTATAAAAGTCTCATCTGTTATATTAAATTTATCTCCACTATTAACATCTTTGTGTGGTCCATAAATTTCGGGGTTTATATCCTCAATAAAATCTAAAAAAACAGGCAAACCATTTATTTGTCTTCTCCAAGAGTGAATAAAGGCTCCCATCTCATTTTTTATTATTCTTCTTTTTTGTTTAATCTCCAACTCTCTAT
>DYRY01000125.1 GCA_020718465.1 Anaeromyxobacter dehalogenans
CTTTTGGAGAGATATTTCCATTTATAAAATCAATTTCAACCAATTTTTCAGGATAAATTAATAAAATTTTATCAAAAAATGATTCGATTGCAAGTTGAACATCAAAATCATCCTCATTTTTATAGTGATTTTTAACTAAATTTAAAATTTCATCTATATTCTCTTCTCTATCAACAAAAGTTGATAAAATATTAATTGCAAACTCTCTTACAAAAGGTTTTTTATCTTCAAGAAGCGATTTTATCTCTTCAAACATCTCAAAATCATTTTTAAATAACTCAAAAACAGAATTTACTATCTCCTGATTTCCCCGTAATAAATTAAATATATGTGGAGCACTACTTTTTTTAGAAACTCTCCATAATATTGGAAGAACTGTAGTTTGAAACTCTGAATCAGTTTTTGATATCGTTTCTAATGCAATATCCAAATTAATTTTAGATAAATCAATAATTTTATTCTCTAAAGATTTTCTAAAACCTCTTGTAATTGCAATAAATAGAGCTAAAAGAGTCTCTTTTAATCCTAACTCAATTTTAATACCAATCTTTTTAAAAAAAACTGTAAAAACTCTATTATCATCAATATAATCGTTATCATCAAAAAGTTTTTGCTCTTTATTTTGATTTTCATTAGAAAAATCACTATTAAACTCAATATTATTTAGAAAAATATCGGCTTGAGGTTCAACTTGAGAGCAGAAATTTAAAATATGTTTATAAATTGGGGATTTTTTAGGAAAATTCTCAACAAAATTATAAAAAAATTCGGTGCTATATAAATCAACATTGTATTGAGCCGATTTTTTATAAATTGAGATAAGATTTTTTGGTGGATTAGAGTTGGTTTGAAGATATTTTTCCATTCTTGTTAGAAGTAACATCTTTTTATCTTCAGATAGATTATCTTTTGATATCCAGATGTTAAACATTTTTAAAAATAGAAGAATTTGCTCCTTTTTTTGAAGAAAATAGAGTATTGGCAAAAGATTCTCTGTTAAAACTCTTTTTTTATCAACAGTTGAGAGTAATTTGGGAACAAAATTGGCTCTATCGGAGTGGATTAACATAATATTTTTTAAAATATCCTCTTTTGTTTCAAAAAAAATGTTTTTCTCTTTGGATACTCTTTTAAAATCAGATTGAGAGATATGTGGAATAAGTGGAGAGAGAAATTCAGGAATTTCTGATAGTTCAAAAGCCTCCAAAACTATAACAATCCACTCATAAAGAGAAAATTTACTGTTTGTTGCAATCTCAAGAAGCCACAAAGGATTATCTTTTACTATCTTTTTTATTGGAGTGGAGATATAGTAGCCATTTTCAGACAAAAGAGCCCCACTATATATTTGAAACATCTCTGGATCATTCCAAGAGAAAAACTCATCTAAAATAAAATTAAAAATCAATTTATCCCAATATGGATAGTAAAAATTGGTTATTTTTCCTGTTTTTTGAGTAATAATCTCTATAATCTCATCAGGAACACAATATTTTTTAAGAATCTCTGGAAAATATTTTTTTCTTTTTCTATCACTATCTCCAAACTCATGATTTTTAAGTTTTTCTGCTCTCTCTTTATAAACTAAAAGAGATTGATCTATTAAATTTGGATTTAATATTAAAAGTTTTCTAAATAGAGGTAAAAGTTGTTCTGTTTTTCCTAATTTATCTAAAATCTTAATATTTTCATAAATAGTTTCTGAATCTAATGGCTCTTTTTGAAGAGCAATTGATAAAAACCTCTCTGCTTTATCTAAATTATCTAAAATGGAACCATATCTTAAAAAAAGTTGATGGCTCCATCTCTCTGGATTATCTAACATTGAGTTTTCAATCTCCTGAAAAGCTAAAAATTCATCATCAAAATATTCTCCCTGTTGATAACTTAAAATTAGATCTTTATATATACTTTCAGAGAACTGAATCTCCAAACATTCACGAAAACAGCCAATAGCCTCTCTATATTGCTCTCTAAGATAGTATGTTCTACCACGACTCCATAGTATATCTAAATTTGAACTCATAAAATCCTCAAAATAAAAAATCAATATAAAATACATTTTTATTTGATTAAAAAAAAGGGTAAAATAGATTTTTCTTTATTTTTCTTTATTTTCTCTACTTTTATGAGAAAAAATAGTTAATTTTAGTTCTATTTTTATGAACTTAATCTAAAGATGCAATTGGTTTAATCTCAACATTTCCAGATATCTCATTATATGATATAACATTATATCCAGCAACAAAACGATCTATATAGTTTTTAACACCACGTCTTAACTCTGGAGCAACTAAAAGAAGCGGTTGAGCTCCAAAATTCTCAAAATATGGTTTTGCTTGTGTTAAATCTTGAACCAAACTCTCCGATTTTTGAGGTGGAAGAGCAATTGTAATTCCACCATCACCACTTTTTAAAGAGTTTCTTATTTGCTCCTCTAGTTGTGGTGAAAGCATTAAAACATAAAGCGTTTTATCTGTTGAGAATTGAGAGGTGATGTATCCTGCAAGATTTTGCCTTACAAACTCTGTTAAAATATCAACATTTTTTGTTTTATGAATATTATCTGATACTGTTTCAAGAATTGAGTGTAAATCTTTTATTGAAACCCCCTCATAAAGAAGATTTTTAAGAAGTGTAACTAATTCACCAAGTGAAAACTGTGTTGGAATAAGCTCTTCAACAAGTTTTGCATTCTTTTTAGAGAATATATCAAGAAGTTTTCTAACCTCCTCACGACCAATAATTTTATGTGAATTTTTTCTAATTAACTCTGTTAGATGTGTTGATATAACAGTTGCAACATCAACAACAGTAAAACCTAAAGCCTCTGCTCGATTTTTATCTTTTGGAGTAATCCAAACAGCATCTAAACCAAAAGCAGGCTCTTTTGCAGGTTCCCCTTTTATAAGGTGCATATCAATTCCATCAGGAGCCATTGCCATTAACTTATCTGTAAAAACTTTATAGCGACCAATTTCACTCCCTTTCACCATAAAAACATACTCCTCTGGTTGAAGCCTCAAGTTATCTCGAATATGAATTGATGGAATAATAATGCCAAGAGAGGAGGCAAACTGTTTTCTTAATCCCTTGATTCTCTCAATTAATCTTCCATCCTGAGCAGTATCAACAAGTGGAATTAAACCATATCCAACCTCAAGTTCTGCAAGGTCAACGCCTAAAAGTCCCTCTAATTGCTCCTCTTCAGTTTTTGGTTTATCAGCTGAATCTCCAGATGGTGAACCATTTGGTAGTGCTGGTGTTCCTGTTTTTTTTGATGTGGTTTTAGAATCTTCACCATCTACTTCCCGCTTTGCAAAATAGCCATAAGCTGCTAAAATAGTAGCTGTAAATAAAAATAGAAGTTTTGGCATTCCAGGAATCAACATAAAAAGAACTAATATTCCTGAAACAAGATATAAAACTTTTCTATTTTTAAGAATCTGACTCCCAACATCAATACCAAAGCTTTTCTCTGTTGCAATTCTTGAAACAATAATACCTGCTGCTGTTGAGATTACTAATGATGGAATTTGAGAAACTAAACCATCACCAATTGTTAATATTGTATAGTTTTTTCCTGCTTCACCAAAAGATAAACCTTTTTGAAAAACACCAACAATCAAACCACCAATAACATTAACAAAAGTGATTATAATACCAACAATTGCATCACCACGAACAAATTTAGAGGCACCATCCATTGCACCATAAAAATCAGACTCTTGAGAAACCTCTTTTCTTCTTTTTTTTGCACTCTCCTCATCTATCAAACCAGAGGATAAATCGGCATCTATTGCCATCTGTTTTCCGGGCATAGCATCTAGGGTAAATCTTGCTGCAACCTCTGCAATACGACCAGAACCTTTTGTAATAACAATAAAGTTAATCAAAATAAGTATTATAAAAATAATAATACCAACAACATAGTTTCCACCAACAACAAAAGCTCCAAATGTCTCAATAATTTTACCAGCAGCTCCTCCTCCTTGGTCTCCATTTAGGAGGATTAATCTTGTTGAGGAGATATTTAAACCCAATCTAAAAAGTGTTGTGAATAGCAAAACAGAGGGAAAAGTTGAGAAATCTAGTGGTTTATTGATATATATTGATAAAACTAAAATTGTTAATCCAGATGCAATATTTAAAACGAAAAAAAAGTCTAATAAAAATGTTGGAACAGGAATAATCATAAGAAGTAACACACCAACTATAAGAGATGCAAGAATTGCATTTGAGTTTCTTTTAATGAAACTACTTAATGGAAACTCTCTCTGTATAGTTAACTCAGCCATCTTTTACCCTTCTCTTTATTCCGTTTATAAACATAAGCTAAAAGCTCTGCAACTGTTTTAAAAAGTGATTCAGGTATTGAATCACCAATATCAACATTCCAATACAAAGCTCTTGCTAACATTTTATTTTCCACAATTTGAACTCCACTATCTTTTGCAACCTCTTTTATTTTTTGTGCCAAAAAATCGGCCCCTTTTGCAACTACAATTGGTGCTCTATTTTTTTTTCTATCATATTTTAAAGCCACAGCAAAGTGTGTTGGATTTGTAACAATAACATCAGCCTGTGGAACCTCCTGCATCATTCTGTTCATTGATATTTCACGCTGTTTACTTCTTCGTTTAGATTTAACAAATGGATCTCCCTCCATCTGTTTATACTCATCTTTTATCTCTTGATGAGTCATTTTCATTTTCTCTTCCATCTGAAATTTTTGGAATATAAAATCGGCAAATCCTAAAAAAAGTAAAAGAATTAAAGAGTTTAAAATTAATTTAAAAACAAATACACCAGTTATTGACAATATGTCGGAAATTTGACGCTGTAGAGTATCAATAATAAGACCAATAGATGATAAAATAATAAACCATGAGATTAATCCAACAATTACAAGTTTTAAAATTGCTTTAAAAAGTTCAAAAAAGCTCTGTTTAGAGAGAAAAATCTGTTTAAATTTACTTGCAGGATTGATTCTACTAAAATCGAATTTAAAGGCATTTTCAGATACTAAAAATCCTGTTTGAGCTACATTTGCTCCAATTGATATAACAACAACAGCAATAAAAAATGGCATTAACATTTTAAACATCTGTAAAATAGGATATGAGAGGATTTGACCAATATTATCAGAGTTAATGGAAAAGTTGATTCTTTGGAAAATGAATAGTTGAAGTTCGTTATAAAGTTCAAACATCCACCCAATAAAAAAATAGAGTGTTAAGAAACCACCAAGGAGAACACCAATAGACACAAGCTCTCTTGATTTAGCAACATCCCCTTTTTTGCGGAACTCCTCCCGCCTATGCTCCGTCGGTTGCTGCGTTTTCTCCTGATCAGACATTTAACTCCTTTAAACCTGTTTTCTGTTAAAAACAGAATATTAAAACTTTAGCATATATTTTTCCACTAATTATGTTATTTCAAGTTAACAATATCGTTTTGATTTTTTGAAGATAAAATAAATTTAAAAAAAATAGTTTAGAACTCTATTCCTTTTCTTGAGAATACACCATTTTCAAAATAGTGTTTAATCTGTTTCATTTCGGTTATAAGGGAGGCAAGGTTTAAAAAAGATTCTGGAGCATACCTTCCTGTTAAAACAAGCTCTGTTGATTCTGGTTTTTTAGATAAAACCTCTAAAACATCACTTTCATCTAAAATTCCGATAGCAGTAGATACATTTATTTCATCACAAACAATGATATCATAATTTTGTTCAAAAAGTTGAAGAAGAGTTGTTAAAGCACGTTTTCCTTCTGCTATATCCTCATCAATCACAGAAAATCTAAAACTTCCATCATCAAGAATTCGATTAACACCTGTAACAAAGTAATCAACTCCTAATGAATCAAAAATTTTTCTTTCTCCATAATCTCCACCACCTTTATCAAAATAGAGAAAAGCAGTTTTTAACCCTTGTCCTAAAGCTCGTATCACTAAACCAATAGCAGCTGTTGTTTTTCCTTTGCAATCACCAGTATAAATTTGGATTTCACCTTTCATTAATATCTCCTTTCATTAATATCTCCTTTATAAAAAACTATTATAAATCTTTAGAATTTTTTAGTCAATAGTTAAAGAAACAGTTTATTATATTCTAATTTTTTCTTTTATTTTGATGTTGTTTTTCTTTAAACATCTTAAAATCGTAATTCAAAAATGTTGATTTTTATTTTTTTTCTTTTAGGAAAAATAAATCATCTATGAGGAAAAAAAGAGAAATATATAAAAATTATTATGTTTTTATGGGAAATTTGGTTTATTATTATCACTCCAAGATGTTGCAGCATAATCAAAATAAGTGTAATCATCAACTTGATCAACATCCCATCCACTTAAATTTTGATTAAAAGCTGTGGCATATGCAAAAATTCCATTCATATCTATAACATTTGAAACATTCCAATTATTTAGTGATTGATTGAATGCTCTTGCATCATAAAACATACTTCTCATGTTTGTAACAGCTGAAACATTCCAATTATTTAATGGCTGATTGAATGCTCTTGCTCCAAAAAACATACTTCTCATGTCTGTAACAGCTGAAACATTCCATCCACTTAAATTTTGATTAAAAGCTGTGGCATCACGAAACATATTTCTCATATTAGTAACATTTGATAAATCAGGAGCATCAACCATTGCTCCATTAAGATTTGAACAACCATAAAATGCAGAATTCATTGAGCTCCAAACACCTCTTCCCCATTGAATAACAGATGTAATTTTTAATCTGTCTCCACCATTATTAAATTGTATTTGTGGAAAATTACCAACAATTGCAATCTCATAAACTCCACTATTACTATAATTACATGTATAGTTTCCAGTTACATTTGTTGCTTCAAAAACTCCATCATTTGTACAATCTATACTATAATTGTATGTATAGTTTGGATTTATTGGAATAGTTATTGATTTTATGTCAATAGTTGTTAATCTCCAACTTGTTACGAAAGCTATACCGACAGTCATATTTCCAACTTTTGATGGATCAAGAGCAGAACTCCATTGAGACTCTAAATTACAAGCAACCCAACTCTCCCCATTATTTATGGAGAATCTGTAGAAGTATTTATAAGTTCCAACTGTTGAGATATTTAGCTTAGCTCTATATCTATCTCTATCTGTATTTGCAGAGAAGTAGGTAGCATCAACACAAGTTAGACCAGTTAAACCAGTTAAATCGGAAGTATAACAAACTTGAGCATTAATCATTCCAGAGTCTCTTCCTGTTCCTGTTTTGTTTGTTATTTTAATATCTCCCAAAATAAAGGCTGTATCTCTTCCCAAAACTCCATTTATATTTTCAGGAGTTATTGTTGCACACCAATTAATTGTGTCTGAAATTTTATTCATTGCATTATAAGTAACAACTCCAAGAGCTCTAAAATCACCAACTCCATTTGGATATCTTCCCCAAGAGTGGTTTAATTCAACAGATGATAAATTAGTTGAATCAATTAAAACACTATTGTCATCAGTTAATGTTACTGTATTACTACTATTAGAGTTAAACTCTCCTGATGGTAAAACAAGATAACCATTTGCGGGAACTGTTGAGTTTGCTCCAAATGTATGAGTATCAATATCAGAATCCACTCTCCAACCAACAATTGATATTGCATCTGAACCTCTGTTATAAAGCTCAATCCAATCAACATTTGGCTCAATCTCATTTAAAACTATAGCTGGAACACAAACACTATTCATAAGAATAAAATGCTCTGCACATTGATCACATTTTAAACCACCATAACCAACTTTACAACTACATTGACCAATCTCATCAGAACAACTATCCAAATTACTAACTGTATTATCTGTTTCACAACCACAATAGTTACAGCTAAATGAACCTATAGAGTTAACACAATATTTAGTTGCTATACAATTATCTGTTCCTAATGTACACTCATCAATATCAATACAAGATGTTACACCATCACCACTATATCCTGTGTTACAAGCACAAGTGAATGAGCCTACTGTATTTGTACATGTTGCATTTTCATGACAATTATCTGTTCCTAATGTACACTCATTTATATCAACACAGTTTAAACCATCACCACTATATCCTATATTACATTCACAACTAAATGAGCCTATTGTATTT